>NZ_JBSGAI010000008.1:0-249946 GCF_053600695.1 Amycolatopsis sp. NPDC005003
AACTACCGGAGACCTCACTCATTTCGGCCGACGACACGCCCAGCACAGTCAACTCCAGCTCAACCTGCCGGAGACAACTTCGATACAGGCCCTAGAGTGTCTGGCGCGTCCGGAGACAGGCTTGTCGGCAGGGGGTTGCACTGTGGCTGCATTTCGCTGGCTCGAGCGCTACACCAGCTTCTGTGTGAGCGTGGTCCAGAGTCCTGATGCGGAACAGGTTCTTGCCGCGTTCGGTGGTGATCCGCGGAGTGCGACTCGCGGTGGTCCGCGCGAGGCCCAGGGGTTCCACGCCGAAGAGTTCGGCTTCCGTCCGGTCGTGCGGGTCGTCGAACGTGACGGTTGGGCAGTGGCGGTCGAGCTGTTCAGTGCCGAGGGCTTGCGACGGCCGGTTTTGCGGCGGCTGTCGGAGGTGGGACGCGCCGTCTCGTTCGGGTTGGGTGAAGGCGGTTATCGGCTGGCCTGTGCGGGTGGTGGTGAGGTCGGGAACCCCGTTCCGGTTTCGCTGCAGGACGGTTCGGCTCTGCGTGAGCTGGTCGAGCGGGTCGGTGTGTCCGTCGACGGCTGGCCGCCGGACGATCTCGGGCAGGCGGGGGTCCGGTTCGTGACTGCGTTGTCCGGGGTCGTCCTGGACGATGTGACCCTGAAGTCCGTGGGTCTGGTGGGACGGGTGCTGCCGGTGCTGCCCGAGGTCGATGTGGTGCCGCTGCCGGCGCGGTCGGACATCGACGCGCGGATGGCCGCGTCGGTGGCTCGTGCCGCCGGTGCGGACCTGCGGCCCGTCGTGGCCGGCCACGTCCGCGATTTCCTCGTCGAGGTCGAAGCCGACGCCGACGAGCTGCTGGCAGCCGTGTCGCGATACGGCGACGGCGACGACGTGGAGTGCGGCGACGAGTCCGGTGTGGGTCTCGCGCTGCGGGAACTTCTGGCCGAGGACCGGCTGATCGTCGGCGGTGCACCAGGCTCGGCCGGAGCGTCGCGGCATGACGTGGAGGCGATCAGGCAGCGGGTGGCCGCGGGGTGGGCGACGGTGGCGCTGCTGCGTGCCGGACCGCAGGCGGCTGTGGGGCAGCTGATGCATCGGCGGCGCGGGGCCGACTGGCGTGCACGTCTGGCCGCCGACCTGCCCGAGCCGCCCGGGACCGAAGCGGGTGCGGCTGAGGTTCAGGAGCGGCGGGCGCGTTCCACTCCGGTAGCCGCAGGTCTGTTCAAGACGCGCCCGGGCGAGTCGGGTGGCCGGGCGCAGGCCACACCGGCTGGTGAGGTGCGGCCTGCGCCCGGCCGGTTCATCCGCCCGGAGGACGGGGATCAGTTGTAGACGCCGACCCAGTACTTGTCGTTGTCGATCAGGCGGGCGCTGTTGGTCAGGCTTCCGAGGTCGGAGCCGACCAGGCTGTTCTCGTCGAGCGGGACGTGGGCACGCAGGCAGCGCTCCTGGCCGGTGTAGCGGATGCCTTCGAAGTACCAGGTGCCGTCGGTGTCGTCGAACCAGGGCACGATTTCGGCGCAGTCCTTGCCGGCCAGGCCGAGCTGGCCGCCGCTTTGCCGGCTGCGGGCGAAGGCGCATCCGCCGCAGCTGCGTTGGTGGCCACGGTGTTGATCAGCCACGCCAGGTCACCGCCGTTCCCCGGTCGGGTCCTTTTCGGACGATCGGGCAGGTGGTAGAGCCTGAGACCTGACGGCGTCATGGCGGTGACGTCCGCCGCGGCGAACGTCGACATTGGCTCAGTCATTCATGTCAATTCCTGGACAGCCGCTGTTGGGTGACTGACTGCCCGAGTTCGCCAAGGTACTCTGACCTGTTGCGATGGCCCGGCGAGGTGTGGGATGACGAGCGAAAACGCGCTGCCGCGATACCGCGCGGTGGAGATCAAGGACGCGAAGGGGTTCGGCGAATACTCCCGTTGTCGGCAGACGAACTTCACTGACGCCGTCCTGACGTGTTCGCCTTCGTCTTCGAACGCACCGACTTGGCTCGCGCCCGGCGTGATGCGATCTTCCCCGCGCCACCGGGACGCACTCCGGACCACGATTTGCGATCGCGGGAGGAGGTCTGGTTGAGCCCACCAGCGTTTCGTCCCGGAAACGAGTACGCCGGCTCTGCGGGGAACGTCGTCCAGGCGGGGCACGTGCACGGAGACGTCCACGTCCGCACGTCGGCGCCGGATGGCGCACGGGCTCCGGTTCCGCGCCAGTTCCATGGCATGGTGCGGCATTTCGTCGGACGTGACACCGAGTTGGACCGGTTTCGAAGGATCATGGAGCAGCGGACCATCGAGGGGCTGCTCGCTACACCCACGATCATCGTCTCGGGCGCGCCGGGAGTCGGCAAGACCGCGCTGCTCGTGCACTGGGTCCGCCAGGTCATGGACGAGTTCCCGGACGGCGTTCTCTTCGTCGACCTGCACGGTTACGGCCCGGTGACCCCGAAGAACACCAGCCAGGTGCTCGACGGTTTCCTGCGCGCCCTCGGCATTTCTCCGCAGCTGATTCCCGCTGAGTTGGAGGACCGCTCCGCCCTTTTCCGGAGCATGCTGGCGCGTCGGCGGATGATCGTCATCCTGGACAACGCCGACACGTCCGAACGGATCAGACCGCTCCTGCCCGGATCGGAGTTTGCCCTTACGTTGATCACGAGCAGAAGCATTCTTTCTGGCCTGGTCGCGCGGGATGGAGCTGATCGAATGACGCTGGACACGCTGTCACCGGCCGAGGCAGACGGGCTGCTGCGCCAGATTATCGGTATCGACCGGGTCGGAGCCGAGCCCGCCGCCGCGGCTGAACTCGCCAGGCTGTGCGCCTACCTTCCCCTGGCCTTGCGCATCGTCGCGGAACGGATCTCCGCGCAACCGCACGCGCGGCTCGCGGATCTGGTCGCCGATCTGACCTCCGAGGCGCGGCGGCTGGACATCCTGTCGCCCGAAGACGACGAGCAGACAGCGGTGCGCGCCGTGTTCTCCTGGTCGTACCGGGCTCTCACGCCGCCGGTTGCGCGGCTCTTCCGCCTCCTGGGCAGCAGTCCCTGTCCCGACCTGGGCGTCCCGGCCATCAGTGCCCTGGCCGGTCTCGGCTCGACGGAGACAAGGAACCTGCTCTTCAGCCTGGTCAGCCTGCACCTGCTCACCGAGCACCAACGTGGCCGGTACAAATTCCACGATCTCCTTCGGGTGTACGCGGCGGAGCGGGCGGCCGAGGACGAGCCGGAGACGGAGCGCGCTGCGGCTCTCGACCGGCTGCTGACCTGGTATCTCGACGCCGCCGAGGCGGCCGACCGGCGGGTCGCACCCGGCGCGGCCTCCATCGCACCGGTGCGCGATCTCGCCGTCGAGTTCGGCTCCTACGACGAAGCACTGGCTTGGTTCGAGGCGGAGAAGGACAACCTTCGCGTGATGATACGGTGGGCCCTCGAGTCGGGACGCCCCGATATTGCCGCCTATATCCCGCTAGAAATGTGGGGATTCTTCAATATACGGAAGTACTGGACGGATTGGCTGTCCTGCAATGAGATCGGCCTGGCGGCGGTCCGACAATCCGGGAATCGGCGTGCCGAAGCGTGGCTGCTGACGAGTCAGGGGACCGCATATCGCAATCTGCGTCGGCGTTCCGAGGCGATCGAATGCCACCGAGGCGCCCTGGACAAATTCGACATGATCACCGATCCCGCCGGGGTTGGTTATGGTCGCCAAAACCTGGCGAATGTCCAGGCCGACGGTCGCGAAT
The DNA here is from genome assembly GCF_053600695.1 of Amycolatopsis sp. NPDC005003. Lineage (NCBI taxonomy): Bacteria > Bacillati > Actinomycetota > Actinomycetes > Pseudonocardiales > Pseudonocardiaceae > Amycolatopsis > Amycolatopsis sp. NPDC005003. Next base: position 3,718 of record NZ_JBSGAI010000008.1, read on the forward strand.
TCGACGCTGCAATGGTGAACTTTGGTCTAGCGCTGGACGCATTCGGGCAGGTTGGCGACAGTCGCGACAAGTACCGTGGCGAAGGCGTGACATTCAACTCGATGGCCGTGGCCTACAACAATATGGGTCGACACCTGAATGCACTGGAGTGCGCCCAAGAGGCGATCACCAGGTGGACCGAACTGGACAGCGGGCACGGGCTGGCCTTCGGCCACCACAGCATCGGAACCGCGTACGCCGGGCTCGAGCGGTTCGACGAGGCGGTCACCAGTTTCGATGCTGCGCTGCGTATTCGCAGGCAGATCAACGACCGGCACGGTGAGGGGCGATCACTGCTCGCGCTCGGGGTCGTCCAGCAGGCCCTGAATCGGATGGCTGACGCCCGGGAATCGGTGCGGTCGGCGATGGAGATATTCACCGTGCTGAACGCACCCGAGGCCGAGGACGCTGCCGCGTTGCTGGCACGACTTGAACAGTCCGGGAGCTAACGCCGATTGGGAGCAGATATGGCGCCGCACGACGCAGTAGACGTACCTCTCCGTGCCGAGCAGATCAGCAGACTGCCGCTCGGCAGCGGCGTGCCCCTTGCCGGTCTTGATCATTGGCGCGCGACACTGCCCGAACCGGCCGCATACTTCGGCAGTGCCCTCGGAGGGGACTGTACGATGTGCCTCAAGCGGACCCGCGACCGTGATTCACACGGTTATGCTCTGTGGCTTGAAATCGAAGAGCGCTGCAACCTGGACTGCCTGTTCTGCTACAACCCTTGGCGTCCCGAGGCATCCTCCGCCGAAGAGGCTTGGCCGATATCTGCCACGGAATGGGAGGAACTCCTCGATCTCCTGATGTCGGATATCGACGTGGAGAGTGTAACGCTGTCTGGTGGCGAACCCCTCATGTACCCGGGCCTGGTGGACGTCGTGACGCTGCTCCGGCGTCGCGGTCTCCCGGTGGCGATTACGACGAACGGACGTAGCGGCACCCGGGCGCGTATCGCCGCCCTGGCCGACGCGGGAGTGCAGCAAATCTCCGTCCCGGTGCACTCGCACCGGCCGGAGGTACACGACTCCTTGGCAGGCGGCTCGTCCTGGCACGCCGCGATCCGCACCATCGCACTCGCCCGCGAATTGGCTGTCGACGTCGTGCTGACCGCGGTGTTGACCGGCCAGAACACCGCGGAAGCCGACCTTGACGGTCTCGCCGGAGTCGTCGTGGCGCTCGGCGTCCGCAAGGTGGTGGCCAACTGCTTTCACGCGACTGGCCAGGGACTGCTGAATGAGCCCGAGCTGCGGATTTCGAACGAGGAGTTCGTCGACGCGCTGGATCGGCTGCGGCAAAGGCTGCCGGACACGGCGGTGACCGTGGGTTCGCCGCCACCGTCGCTCCCGAGTGTCGGTGGCAGGATTGGGTCGGTACGCAGGATCGCCGTGTCGCCGCGCGGTGAGCTGAAGTTCTGCAACCACTCCAGTGCCGGGCTGGTCAACCTGCGCCACGCGCCGCGCGAAGAGACGGTGCATGTCCTGCGGCGGATTTCGGCTGGTGAGCACTCCGATCTGCTCGAGTCGATCAACAACTGCGGCTGCCTGGGGCAGACGTCCTCCATATGAACCCGACGCGCCTGGGTGGCGGAATCCGTCATCGCCGAAACGATGCGTGGCCCCGATGCGACGTGTATCTGAGCCTGTGTCATGCCAGCGATTACAGAGTTGCGCCGTGACGCAGATGTGGCGGCAGGCGGAGCCACCACGCGGCGACGGTCCGGACGTGGGCCGGTGGCCGAGCGTGTAGGCGGCCATGTCGTGGATATCTCCGCCGCGAGAGGCCGGCCATGGCTGCGTGCAACTCCTCGCGGGTGCCCGACTGGATCACACCGAGGCTGGCCAAGGCGACGACGGCCGGCTGCGTGAGGGCCCTGACTGGGTGTACGAGTACAAGCTGGACAGCTACCGCGCCTGTATGCAGATCGCACCGGACGGCACCACCGTGCTCACCAGCGGCATCGGCATCGACTTCACCCACGGGTTCGCCAACCTCGCCGGCATCCTCGCCCCCGCCCTCGACGGCGAGACCGTCGTCTGCAACGAGGCTGGCCAGATCGACTTCGGACTCCTGCAGGAACGCTGCGGCCGCTACCAGGCCCACCGCAGCTCCCCGCGCCGTAGCGAGCCGTTCGACGACGTCCTGGTCCGGTTCCCGGCCTTCGACCTGCTGCAGCTCGGCACCACGTCGCTGCTGCGCCAGCCGTACGGGGAACGCCGCCGCCTGCTGACCAGCTTGGCGATGCCCGATCCGTACCGGATCTCGGTCGTTCGCGGCTACACCTTCACCGAGCTGGTCGCCGACCGCCGCACGTTACAGGACCTGCTCGACCACGTCGCCGCCACCGGCCACGAAGGCCTGGTCACAAAGCAGGACATCGCATGGCCGGACCAGGTGATGCGAACAAAGTCGGCCACTTCTGTCGGTGCTGCTTCCGTTCAGCAAACACCTGAGGGTATCGTCGTGGCGCGTCGGAGGACCAAATTCGTCATCCGCGCTGCAGCGGTCCGCTCCCCTTAACGCAGAGAAGCGGACCGTGTGCTCAGCTCGCCCAGTGGACCAACAGGCCGGAAACCTTCTCCACAGCGGTGAGCAACAGCAGGAACAGCTCGATCCGGCAGGCTAGGCCGACCCGGATCGGGCTTTTCCTTTTCCCGGATCTTCCTTCGTCATCGTCCGCAGCTTCGGTCTCGTCGTCGTCCAAACCCACTTCCTCCTTCCAAGCGAGCTGGCTCGCACCAGCACCCCGATCGAGGCGTCGTCACGCGACAACCCCTCATCCCCGCGCGCTTGTGCCGCAGGGCGCCTAGTGGACGGCAACGCGAGACGCACCTGGTTGAAAGATCACGTAAAAGCTGGGTATGACGACCACAACCTCGCAGTCGCGACTCCTTCCCGACAGGAACGTACGGATTTGGAAGATCAGTAAAGCCGGTCAAGCAGAAGAGATACCCACCGCGCAGCCGTTATAGGAATGTTATCACCCTACCTGGGGCGCGTCTCACAATTCGCTCGTTCGGCGGCATCGCCTTCACAGGGGCTGAAACGTCGTCCGTGGTGTCATGACGGATGAGCTCGCCTTCCCGCGCTCAGAACCAGCCGGCACTGTCGCGACTTTGTCCTGGACCGGCTCCCACACCGACCACTGAAGTTCTCGGGATGGACCGCCAGGGAAGCTCGCCGACATGCCGCGCCTGACGGCCGATGACGCTTCCACATTGCTGGTGGAGATCGCGTACGCGTACGGCCCGCCGCAACATCCGGAGGGCCCTCGACCGGACGACGGTGCCCGCCGACTCGGCTGGACCGACCGCACCGATGCGGGCCGGTTGCTCACTAGCAGCGGCCTCGTCTCCGCCTAGGACCGCTTCACCTTGCCGACGAACCTGGTGTGCCAGACGGTTCTCCGACGGTCGGAAGTTGCTTCTGCCCTGGTTTCCCGCAGCACGGCAGCGCCGCGCGGTGTTCGCCCAGGACCTCGTTGATGGAGCTGGTGTCGCCGAGTTCCGAACCGGCGACCCATACCGTGCCGGGATGTCCCGGTTCGGGCTCCCGGCGCTGCGGTCGGCGTCTGTCACCAGGCGAAGGTGGTCGCCTTGCCGGCTCCAGGTCCCCGAGCAGGACCAGGGCGCCCCGTTCGACGACGTCCTCGGGGCGCACCATGCCCGCCCTGTCCGGAGCAGCCCGTCGGCGAGGGGATCCGGCAGGAATCCGTCGTCGTCCAGCTCGAACGGCGGGTCGTCCTGGTCCTCTCCGCTGCGGACACGCAGCCACCGGCGTACGGGTTCGGCAAATTCGAAGTCTCCGGATGCCCATCCTTTAGTCCATGCTGGTGACCGATTGCGCGGTATGAAGTTGTGTCCGAGCAGCGGAAGGGGTTGAGCCAGCTCCCGCTGTGATGCATGTCGGTCATCATCTGCTCGGCGAAGTCCTGCGCTGGGTGTTGGTCGGCCGCACACCTGCGTGCAGCCCGAGGTTCAGGGCTGGTAGGTGCAGATGGCGCCGATGCTGTTGTGCTGTTCGACGACGACCTTGCCGTCGACAGTGATCTTGCAGGTGTTGTCCTTGCTGCCCATCTTGAACTCGACCGGGGTGGCGCTGACCGAAGTGAACACGAGATCGTCCATCGTCAGGGTCTGGCTCCAGGTCTTGCCCTTCTCCAGCACTTCCTGGGAGTTCGCGGTGAACCCGCTGCTCCACTGCAGATTGGTCTTCGCCGCGGTCGAGACCTCCAGGACGACGGTGTGCTTGGCCGCCGCGGCCGCGGTGGGTGCTGCCGCGGCGGGCTGTGACTCTGCGGGCGGGGAACCGGCGTCCGCGACGGCAGCCGGCGCGGCCGCCGTCGGCAGGCCGTTCGCCGCGTCATCGACGGCCTTGCCGAAGGCCGCCGTCCAGAGCACGCAGATGACCAGCCCGATCGCCGACAGCACGACGGCGGTGATGGCCATACCCTTGTTGCTCGCCTGCCCCCGGTTCGCCCGCAACGTCCCGACGATGCCGAAGATCAGCCCGAGGATCGTCAGCGGCCACGCGACGATCCCGATCAGGGGGATAAACGCGAAGAGCAAGCCGACCAAGCCCAGCACGAACCCGGCCGTGCCGAGGCCGTTCTTGTACTGGTTCGGAACCGGCATCGACGGCGACGGCGGCATGGGGGCATGGGGGCATGGGGGCATGGGGGCATGGGGGCATAGGACACGGGGCTGCCTCTTTCAGTCCAGCGGCGACGCAACCGAACGCGTCACGCTCTGCGCCATCCATCGCCTCCCAAACGGCACGTGTAACAGGACTCGAAAGCCGCTTCAGGTCACGGAATGGACTCAAGCGGCGCCATTCACGATCATTTCCGCAGGTGGCCCAGGTAAGCGACTGACTCACCATCGTTACTTAGGGTAAGAAATTGAGACTTCAAGTTCACTCGCATGGGCTAAAGCAGTGGGGCCGCCATCAGTAGCCAGGATCCTCGCCGGATATGGCGTTATACGCTTCCTGGAGATCCATAGGTGGTGCGCCCGAGTCCGCTCGGTCGATGTTCCACCTCCGCCTGACCCCAGCACTCCACCACACCACTTCGCGCACCGTGGGGTGCATCCGATAGCGTTCAGCTGAACGGTGAGCCCGTCATGGCATGGAAGCAGCAGTTGTCGCAGCCGACGCCCGGCTGGGCCGGAACGTTCCGCACCGAGGCAGCCGGAGAACTCCCCTCTCCCGATTGGACACGCCCGGCGCACTCATCAGACGTTCGCCGGCGACGTGACATGCTGTTCGGATGACCACTCTCGCCGCGACCGGGTCGTCATCCACCTCCGGCCCCGCTGGAGGACAGGCAGCCTCCGAGCAAACGTTGATCACCGGGGCAAAGCGGTGGATACGCGAAGCCCTCGGTGCATGGATCGAGGACGACCACGCGAAAGTCGCCTTGATGGCCCCCATGGCCGTCGAACTGCTCGGCAAAGCAACATTGTGGCGAGAAAACCCTGTACTGCTCGTGCAATTGACCGATCGTCATGAGGCGTCTCTCTTCTTACTCGCCACTGCTCCTGATCTGGGAGCGAAGGGTGTCAAGACGATCGGCCTGCAGATCGTGCTGACCCGGCTGGTCAAGTTGCTCGGGGATCTGCCTGTGGCCAAGGACCGCCAAACCCGCATGGTCGAGGTTCGCAACGGCGCAGTACATGTCGGCACTGGCGAACAGTCGCGGCACGTTCTGCTGGACTGCCTCGCCGTGGTCGGAGTGCTGCTGGAGCGGCTGGGAATCGAGCGTGCAGCTTTCCTCGATCCACACCTCGGAACCGTTGACGTACTTCTCGACGAACGCAAGACCGAGGTCTCGCGTCAAGTCGCGACGAAAATGGCCAAAGCCCGCTATCGGCTGACCCGCTTGGAAGAAAGCCTGGGCGAATCAGCGTTCGATACCGCCACGAGCGAACTCGAGGCACAGCGCTGGACCCTTGAATCGAACGACTTCGTCAGCGGCGGTGCAGCAGTCGAGACTCGTTGTCCCGAGTGCGGTTGCCAGGCGAAATTGTTCGGGGACGTGGACGCCAGAATGGAATACGGCTACGAAACTGTGGGCCTCGACAACGGCGAGGCGGATGTCGTTCCCGTTCAGGACTGGCGGGTCAGATTTGGGCCTCAGGCTTTCTTCTGCATGGTGTGCAATCTGCAGCTTCACGGGTCCCAAGAGTTGAGCGAAGCAGGCCTGCGCGCTCAGTACTTCGACGTCACAAGAGAAGATCTCAGTCCTGACTTCGACCTTGACGCGCACGAGCGCCGCATCCATTGGGGCCATTGACACGGCAGACGAGGCTTACCCGGCCACCCGGGACTTCCAAGTCTCGATCCGGTTCTGCGATCTCGGTCATCCTTGGGTATGACCGTTCGAGAAGCGGTAGCTCTCGGTACAGCGAGCCCGGCGGGCGGGGCTGGGGCCATGGCGTGCTCCACGCCGGGAAGGCCGCTTGAGGCCAGTAGATCACTGTGGCAGAAAGCAGAAGGTACGACTTCACGGGTGCGACGTCGTGGGCCCGACTGGTGCGGGGCCCGCCGGGACGATACCGACCCCGGCAACCCCGCCACGGCTGTCACCCGACGCGAACCGAGGTCGGGCAGAGGATGCCAACCTTAGGCTGGCGGCTGGTGTTTGTCATCCACGTCCAGCTCGTCCGAGTCCAGGTGCCGCCACAGCGCGACATGGGCCCGAGCAAGCCCGGTCGGCCGGAACGGTCGGAAACGAACTCGGACACCGTCAAGCCACACGGCGTTGAGCTCGCCGAGTGCGTTGATTCCGGGCGAGAGCTCGCCCGGTTCCACGGTGCCCGTGACCGGATTCTCCGCGAAGTGCAGCAGCTCGTGGACGACTTCCCACGCGTACGGGCCGCCGACCCAGTCGACGTCGATGTGGCCGTCGATCGTGCGCCACTGGTCTCGTTGCCGGACGCCGTCGAGGGTGCCGCTGTCGCGCAACGCGAGCTCGATCGCGCCAAGGGCAGTGCGGTGTCGCCTGACGGTCGGGCGCGGCCGGTACTGCCAGTCCGGGGCCTTGTCCCAGATCAGGGGCAGGTGGGGGTACTCGGCGGCGATGGCCAACTCCTGTAGCACCTCTCGGCGGGCTTGCCTGTAGGTCACGCCGTTCATGTGCTGACGAACGTGGATGATCGCCTTGAGCTTGCGGTCTTGGGTCATGGCCGATGTCCTCACTGCGAGGTTCCCACGCAGCCTCGCCGGGGGATGCACGATCGAGCCGACGGGTTCTGTACGCGATTCTGTGAACCTTGTCCTTGACGCGCTGCCAGCGTGGGCGGGTCGGCGCTCGGAGATAGGCCTGCGTACCGGCCGCCGTCACGGTAGCAGGTCCGCCGCGATTCGATGCCGCCAGGTATAGCCGGCAGCGTCACGGTTCGCTTTCCGACAGGTGATCGCGACACCAGGGCATCCTCCCTTCAGACCACTGTGTGGAATCAAGATGTCCGGCCCCAAGGAGCAACTCCAGCTCGGAATGTGGTTGGCCCTCAGGAAAACCGGGTACGGACAGAGGCGTGCGACCACTCACGATCGCGCATCACCTGGAGGGAACCTGTGAACTTCACCCACCGCCGCTCGCACCGGAGACTTGCCGGCGCGGCTGCGCTCGCGGCGATCGCAACCACCACACTGGCACCGGCATCGGCTGCGACCGGCTCACCGACCTATGACTACGCCAGCGAGGTCGGCGACTACCTCGGCCAAGGAAACGCCGAGCACTACAGCCCTGCCACTGCGGATTTCGTGCTGGAGAACTACTGGGGCAACACGGCGGTTCGCTTCAACGTGCTCGAACCTCGCCACGGCGGGCCGTACGCCGGCACGTTCTGGGCGATCTACCTGAGCCCGCCCAGCGGACAGCGGCTGCACCCCGGCCACTACACCGAGGCGACCAGCTACCCCGGCGCCACCGCGACCGCACCCGGGCTGAGGGTCGAGGGTGAAGGCCGCGGCTGCGGCATCACCTACGGCGAGTTCACCGTCCGCAGCATCAGCTTCGATGCCGCTGGTGACCCGACGCACCTCGACGCCACCGTGATCGCCCGCTGCGACTCGACAAGCGCACCCGCCTACACCGCCACGCTGCACTACTGAGCACAGGCGCGCCCAGCGGGCACACTTCCGCCCGCTGGGCGCCTGATCCGAAGCTACGTTCGGAGACCGGAGCCGAGCCGCGCGACCAACCACCGACGGGCGAGCTCGCGGGCCTGATCCACGGGCAGTCAGTTCGGCTCGGCGGACAGGCGCAGTGTCCGCGACAGGCCCAACGCGGCCGTCCGGACCGCCGGGGCCAGGTGCGCCGGACGGAACTGCTCGCGTGGGACCGCCACCGACAGCGCCGCCACGACCAGATTCCGGTAGCTGCCGAACATCTGCCCGCGGACCGTGTTCCGCGGGCAGATCGTCGACTTGGTATCCGCTGGGAGGCCAGGTGACCGGTGCCGTGATCCGGCGGAACGGCCGGACGCCGCTCAGCGCGCCGGAACCGCCAGCTCGACGAGGTGTTCGAGCAACGTCACCAGCACCTCTTTGCTGGATTCCCGTTGCCGGACGTCGCACAGCCGGACAGGCACGCCGTCGTCGATGCCGAGCGCGTCACGCACTTCCCACTCTTCGTAGCTTTCGCCGCCGTCGAAGCAGTTGACTCCCACCACGAACGGGATACCGCTGCGTTCGAAGAAATCGACCGCCGGAAAGCAGCCCTCCAGGCGCCGGGTGTCGGCCAGCACCACCGCTCCCAGCGCGCCGGCGGAGAGCTCCGTCCACATGAACCAGAACCTGTCCTGGCCCGGCGTGCCGAACAGGTAGAGCACGAGCGCCGGGTTGATCGTGATCCGGCCGAAGTCGAGCGCGACCGTGGTGGTCGTCTTGCCCTCCACGCCGCTCAGGTCGTCGACCCCGGCACTGAGCTCGGTGAGCTGTTCCTCGGTGCGCAGTGGTTCGATTTCACTGACCGCGCCGACCATCGTCGTCTTGCCGACGCCGAAACCGCCCGACACGAGGATCTTCGCGGCGTGCACCTGCCCGGCGCCCGGCCGGACGCCGCTGTCAAAGCCTACGGACACCATCAAGCACCGCCTGGAGTAGTTCCGGGTTCGGGGAAGCCGGTCGCGCCGGGGACTGCACGATCAGGGCACCGACGTCGAGGAGATCGCCGACGAGCACCTTCACCGCGGCGAGCAGGAGGTCGATCCTGGCCGAGATCTCGACGAGCGAGAGCGGCCGCACCACGCACATCCGCAGGATCTCGCTGTGCTCCCACTGCAACCCGTTCCGGTGCACACCCGGGTGCACCGTCCGGACGAGCGTCAGCATGTCCAGGTCGCCCTGGTTGACGCGGACACGTCCCCTGGTCACGGCGAACGGCCGCACCGCAGGCCCGTAGTCGTCCTCGTACCAGGACGTGCCGCCGTCGATCATCGCGGCCGGGAAAGCATCCGCAGTTCTGCCGCGACATCGCGAGGCGCCGCGCTCAGGTAGCGCCCGACCTGCTGGACGATCACGTTCATCTCGTAAGCCACCACGCCCATGTCCGCATCCAGCGAAGCCAACAGCGCGAGCCCCGCGCCGTCGCCGGCTTCGGTGATCACGAGGAAACCGTCGTCGAGCTCGACGACGGTCTGGTGCGCCTGGCCCATCGTGAACTTCCGGCCGACGCCGCGCGCGAGGCTCTGGAAGGCCGACGCCATCGCGGCGAGGTGTTCGCCGTCCTCCTTCGTCAACGCGCTGGAGCGGCCCAGCAGCAGGCCGTCGCTCGTCAGCACGACCGCCCGCTGCGCATCGGCCAGCCGCCGGACGAAGTCGTCGAGCAGCCAGTCGAGGCCGGCGGCGCTTGATTCGGGCATGGGATATCTTCACCTTCCACTCTGTCTCCGGTCACCGGCTCGTGCCGGAGCCCGCGTCACGGCCTTGCCGGGTGCCGTGCCGCATCGCGGACATCAACGCCTGAGCCTGTTCCGGACTTCGCGCGCCGCGCCGCGGAGCGGCCTGTACACCGGTGGCCCCGGCTGCCGCCTCGCTCGCCAGTTCCGCGGCCAGCTGCGGCGCCAGGTTCGCCTGTCGTTCACGACGCGGTAGCGAACGCTTGCCCGCGCTTCGCTCCGGCCTCGGCACGGGTTCGGCCGCCGGGGGCTTGCTGTTCGCCCGGTCGGCCGGTGACTCGCGGGGAGCCACCGGAACACGACGTGCGGGCTCTTCCTTCGGCCACTCGGGCTGCTGCGGCGCGCCACCGGAGGCTTGCCGTACCGGCTCGACGAACGCATCGTGACCGCCGGTCCGGGCTTCGCGCCGCCTCGGGCGTTCGCTCGGCCGGCGGCTCGCGGGAACGGCCACCGCGGCGCTCTCCGGCTCCTCCTCGGCTGCGACCAGAGTGCTGGGGATCAGCACGATCGCGGTCACCCCGCCGTAGGCGGACTCGATCAGCGTCACGCTGATCCCTTGCCGCCGGGAGAGCTGCCCTACGACGAACAAGCCCAGGTTCCGCCGTCCGGTCAGCGCCATGAACTCGAAGTCGGGCGGGTTGCGGAGGTGCTCGTTGTACAACGCCCTGTCTTCGGTGGGAATCCCCAGGCCCTGGTCCTGGATCTCGATGACGACGCCCTTGCCGACGACGTTGCCCAGCACTGTCACGTGCGAATCCGGCGGCGAGAACGTCGTGGCGTTGTCCACCAGCTCGGCGATCAGGTGCGTGAGGTCCGCGACCGCGGCCGCGACGACCGACTGCCGGGGCAACCGGTTCGTGTCCACCCGCGCGAAGTCCTCGGTCTCGGACACCGCGCTGCGCACGATCTCCCGGAGCGGCACGGGGTTGCGCCAGCGCCGGCCCGGCTGACCGCCGCCGAGGATCACCAGGTTCTCCGCGTTGCGCCGCGCACGGGTCGCGAGGTGGTCCAGCTGGAACAGCAGTTCCAGCTGTTCCGGGTCGTGCTGCCCCGCCTCGGCCTGATCCAGCACCTGCAGCTGGCGACGCACGACGAGCTGGCTGCGGTGGGCGATGTCGAGGAACACGGCGTTGACGCCGTCCCTCGTCTTGGCCTCCGAAGCCGCTGCTTCGAACGCGACGCGCTGCGCCTTGGTGAACGCACCCGCCACTTCGCCGATTTCGTCCCTGCCGTGGTCGAGCGGGTCGATCTCGGCGTCGATGTCGACGGCCTGCCCGGCGTGCAACCTGCCGACGATGTCGGGCAGCCGGCGGTCGGCCAGCTCCAGCGTTTTCGCCCGCAGGTCGCGCAGGCGGCGCACCAGCGCGTTCGCGAGCCGGACCGCGGCCGCGAACGCGGCGACGGTGACGACCAGCAGGACGAACCCGCCGATGAGGAAGCGGATCAGCGCGCTCTCGGCCGTCGAGGCGGCGGTCGCCTGCGCCTCGTGGAACTGCGCGCCCCAGAGGTCGAGCAAGGAGGACGCCACCTGGTCGGCCGCCACCTGCCAGTCCTGCTGCCCCACCGGCAGCGATCCCGTGGTGATGAGCGTGCTTTCCACCGCCGTGAGCGTCCGCCAGGCCGGGCTCTGCACGAGCGCGTCGATCCGCGCTCGCACGGCGGGCGCGACGCGGTTGTGCAGCGCGGTCAGCTGCACGCGGTAGGAACCGACCAGCTGCGTGTACCGCAGGAGCTGGTCACCACTCAGCTTTCCCCGGTACAGCACCCCGGCGGCGAGCGCGTTGCCGCGGGCCATCGCGTCGGCGACCTGGAAGACGTCCGCCGCGGCCGTACCATCCGCGGCGGCTCGCGCATCCGGCGCGGTCGCCACCGTGCCGTCCAGGCCCGTCACGGCGACCTCGGTGAACCGTGAGTAGAAGTCGTCCACCCCCGCCATCGTGGCGGTGCGCAGGTCCACCTGCTGCCGGATGCCGGGCAGCTGGGCGAGCAGAGCGACGAAGGCAGCGTTCGCGGTCCTGACCGCATCGGGGTTGAGCTTCTCCAGCGCCGGTCCCACCGGACCGACCGCGGCGAGCGCGACGTCGGTCTTCTTGCGCGTGCTCTCGACACGCGCGACGGCGGCCGGATCCCCGGCGAGAGCGAGCTGGCTGTCCCGGCGCTCGTTTTCCAGCGTGCGGACGAAGCCGGTGCCCGGATCGATGGCCAGCAACAGGTTCGCCGCCCAGTTCCGCGCCTCGACACCGGTCCACACCAGGTAGGAGGAGAAGCCGACCCCGACGATCAGCAGCACCACGCTCGGGATGAGCACGATGGCCAGCACTCTCGTGCGGATGCTCGTTTTCCCGGGTGACGCCGGCCGCGTCGCCGCTCTTCGTCGCCTGCCACCGGGGACGACATCGTTGTGCCTCGTCATAGAGCGAGCATCCTAAACAGATAACTCAATAAACTCTATGGGCGTGACCGCTCGAAGTGTCGGCCTCACGAACTGTGCGGATCCGGCAGCCGGAAACCGGGCTGGAGATTCTGCGTGAGGCCACGCAATGGATTACCTACTAACGGACGTAGACGCCTGCCCCCTCCGTCGTGTTGATTGTTGAGTGAGTCTGCGCAAAGTTGCGCGCTCTTGGAGGTAGTCGTGCGTCGTTTTGTTGGAATGGCCGTTGCGATAGCCGCCTGCACCTCGGTGGTCACGGTCGCCGAAGCCGTCCCCGCCGCGGCCGCGGAGCCGGGCTACTTCGCCGCCCAGCGCGCCGGCGAACGGCCGCCGATGGGCTGGAACAGCTGGAACAGGTTCGGCTGCGACATCAACGAGGACCTCATCCGCGGTGCCGCCGACGCACTGGTGTCGTCCGGCATGAAGGACGCGGGCTACCAGTACGTCAACATCGACGACTGCTGGGCGGAACAGAACCGCACGGCCGAGGGCAAGCTCGCACCCAGCCGCGAACGCTTTCCACACGGCATCAAAACCCTCGCCGACTACGTACACGGGCTCGGCCTGAAGCTCGGCATCTACACCAGCGCCGGCACACTGACCTGCCAGAAGACCATGCCCGGCGCGCTCGACCACGAGGAGGCGGACGCGCAGTCCTTCGCCGATTGGGGCGTCGACTACGTCAAGTACGACAACTGCAACAACCAGGGTCGACCCGCGATCGAGCGCTACACGAAGATGGGCGACGCGATCAAGAAAACCGGCCGCCCGATGATCTACGCCCTCTGCGAATGGGGCGAGAACAAGCCGTGGACCTGGGGGCGCGACGCCGGTGCGCAGCTGTGGCGCACCACCGGCGACATCAGCGACAACTGGGGCAGCATGACCGGCATCCTCGACCAGCAGGTCGGCCTGGAAAAGTTCGCGGGCCCCGGCGGCTGGAACGACCCGGACATGCTCGAAGTGGGCAACGGCGGCATGACCGACGCCGAGTACCGGTCGCACTTCGCGCTGTGGGCGCTCCTGAACGCGCCGCTGCTGGCCGGGAACGACCTGCCCGCGATGTCGCCCGCCACCAAGGCGATCCTCGAGAACAAGGACGTCATCGCGCTGGACCAGGACTGGGCCGGCACACAGGGCCACAAGCTCCGCGACGACGGCGACACCGAGGTCTGGACGAAACCGATGTCCGACGGATCGGCCGCGGTGGTTCTCTTCAACCGTGGGCCGGCGAGCACCACCATCGGCACCACGGCGGCGGAACTCGGTCTCGAGGGCCACACCTTCCTCGTCCGCGACCTCTGGACCGGCACGGAAACCGAAACCACGGGTACCCTCCGCGACGCCGTCGCGTCCCACGACTCGTCCGTCTTCCGGGTCTGGCCGTCGACACACCCGTCGGCCGCACCGATGACGACGCTGGCCCTGCCGGCGCCGGACTACGTGCCCGCCGACCGCCCGCTGACCACCACGCTTCAGGTCACCAACGACGGCAGCACGCCGATCACCCAGCTCCGGGCCACCGTCGCGACGCCCGTCGGCTGGCAGCTCGACGGCCCCGGCACGTTCACGGTTCCGGCCGTACCCCCGGGGAAGTCGTGGCAGCAGCAGATCACGTTCAACCCGGTGGCGCCGGGCGGCGAGCGCGTCAGGCTGGCGGCCAAAGCCGACTACTCCACCACGTGGGGCAGGCGCGCCTTGGGCTCGGAAGGCACGTCAGCGCTCGTCCATCGCCCGTCGTCAGGCACGACGGCGTTGTCGAAGGCCCCGTGGATCTCGTCCGACAACGGCTGGGGCCCGGTCGAACGCGGCATGAGCAACGGCGAGACCCAGCCTGGTGACGGCCACCGGATCACCATCGCCGGCGTCGGCTACGACGACGGCATCGGGGCCCACGCCCCCTCGAGCGTGCGGGTCTACGTCGGCGCGTCCTGCGCGTCCGTCGGCGCTCTGGTCGGGATGGACGACGAGAACTCCGGTGGCAGCGTGGGGTTCCGCATCCTCGGCGACGGCAAGGAACTCGCCGCGACGGGCGTCATGCACCCCGGAGACAAGGCACAGCCGCTGTCCGCGCAGCTGACCGGCGTCCAGGTGCTGGAACTGGCGGTGACCGACGCCGGCGACGGCAACACCAACGATCACGCCGACTGGGCGAACGCCACGATCACCTGCTGAGACCGGCAGCCGCCACCCGGTTTCCGATACCCGGCGCCAGAAAGGTCACCGCCGCGCACGTCATCCGGAGGTAACCTCGATCACGGGACCGACCCTCGAACGGCACGACCTCGCGATACCCTGCCGCGCGGATCCGGTGTAACGGCCGGACCCGGGGCACAGACTTCCCGGTGTCCGGGTGCCTGGTGGAGGGAAACGCGTGAGCTGGCAGTTCGGGCCCTACCGCGTCGAGTCGCTGATCGCCCGCGGCGGCATGGGCGAGGTCCTGCGCGCCTACGACACGCGCCACGACCGCTTCGTGGCGCTGAAGCTGCTCGCGCCGGAGTTCGGCGCCGACCACGAATTCCAGGAGCGGTTCCGGCGGGAGGCGCACGCGGTGGCGCGGCTGCGCGAGCCGCACGTGATCCCGATCCACGCCTACGGCGAGATCGACGGCCGCCTCTACCTCGACATGCGCCTGGTCGAGGGCGACGACCTCGGCACCCGGCTGGCCGCGGGCGGCGCGCTGGCCCCCGCCGAGGCGGTCGACGTCGTCGCGCAGGTCGCCCAGGCCCTCGCCGCCGCGCACGCGGAAGGCCTGGTGCACCGGGACGTCAAGCCGTCGAACGTGCTCGTCGGCGCGACCGGCTTCGCCTACCTCGTGGACTTCGGCATCGCCCGCGCGGCCGGGCCCGGCACGGAACTCACCGCGACCGGCGGCGCCGTCGGCACGCTCGACTACATGGCGCCGGAGCGCTTCACGGACGCACCCACCGACCACCGCGTCGACGTCTATTCGCTGGCCTGCGTGCTGCACCAGTGCCTGACCGGCAGCAAGCCGTTCGCGGCGACGACGGCCGCGTCGCTGATCGGCGCCCACCTGCACCAGCCGCCGCCCCGGCCGAGCGACCTGCGGCCCGGCCTGCCCGCGGCGTTCGACGCCGTCATCGCCCAGGGCATGGCGAAGGATCCCGCGGCACGGTTCGGCAGTGTCACGGAACTGGCGGACGCCGCCCGGGCCGCGCTCGGCGGCACGATCCCGGTCCACGCCACCGCTCCCCCGACGCGCCAGGCCACCCGGGTCGCGCCCGTGACCGGAAGGCGGCGGACTTCGAAGGCGCCCTGGCTGGTCGCCGCAGTCGCACTGCTCGCTCTCGTGGCCGTCGCCGCGTGGTTCACGATCCTGAAGCCCTCCTGGCAGGCCGGAACGACGACGGCCGGCACGACACCGCCCTCGACGTCATCAACACCGTCGACACCGCCGCCGTCGACCACACCACCGGTGACGGCCACGACCACCCAGGTGACCGTCCGGACGTCCGTGGCCACCAGCGTCTCCGCCGGCGCCGACCTCGGGCTCGCGACCGCGATGAGCACACCCGCGTGCGACGGGTCCTTCATCGTGGTCCTCGGCTCCGCCGTCACCCCGGCCCGCTACCGCGCCGACGTCCAGCGGTTCCTCGACGCCCACCCCGGCGCGGCCTACCTGCACGCGCCGACCACCGGCTGCGGCTCGCTGCGGCAGCAGCTGAACGGCGCCGGCATCTACGCCGTCTACAATGGACCGTTCGCCACCAGGGATGCCGCGTGCGCGCGGCGCAGCGGCGGCGCCTACGTCAAGCGGCTCGACAACACGACTCCGCCGACACAGGCGATCACCTGCTGAGCCCGTCGGAGTCGGGCAGCGCGAACAGGGCGTGCTGGGCCGGATCGTCGGGTTCGCCGGCCGGCCGCAGGCACTTGCGGCAGCTGACCGGCTGGTGGGTCGGGGTGATCTCGCCACCGGCGCCGAGCCCGGACCAGCCTTGGTGGCAGGCAGGCGCGGGCAGGCTGCGGGCTGCTCCCTTCGCGACTCGTGGCTGCGGTCAGGCGGGCGGACTGCGCACAGAGCTGGGGCGGGCAGCCATCGCGGTGGTCGCGTGAATCGGCCGCTCACGGGTCCGGCGGCAAGGCGGGGGGTTCCTTGCCGCCGGGGCCCATTGCGGCTCGACATCGCCGCTCACAAGAAGACGTTTCTCGCCGTGCAGGCGTTACCGGCCATCGGCAGGCGCGTCTTCCGGGACGAACCTGGCTTGACGCAATTCCGGCCGGCGCCGCGGCGAGGGAGTGCTGCCGCGGCGCCGGCGTCCCGGGTGCTCAGCGGTTCCACTCGGTGGGGCGGCCCGGACGCGGACGACGGGACGGCTGGGCCTGGGTGCGGGTGGTGATCACGATGTACCTCCTGGTGGCGCGGGCACGATGGCCCGGATCCGGTCACCCGGATGACTCACGACCGAGCGTCGCCATCCGGTTACAGTGAACATTGTGTTCCGGGGAGGGAGGGCCGCACGCCGTGGGCCAGGCATCGTCACGCGATCGAGAATCCCCGCTGCGTGCCTTCCTCGCCCTCCCCCGCAGCCTGATCGCCTACGTAGGTGCCATCGTCGGCCTGACCGTGGCCGTCGTGGCCACCACCACGGCCGCCACCGCGGTGACCGGCACCGACTGGGCGTGGCTGGGACTGCTGCTGGCCTGCGCGATCGCGCACCTGGAACTCACCCAAGGGCTGGAGCGGATCCGGGAACTACCCGAGGGCACGCCCTACACCCACCTGCAGTCCACCTGGTACATCGCCGGACTGCTCCTGCTGCCCCTGCCGCTGCAGGCCATCCTCATCGCCGTCACCTTCACTTACGAGTGGTTCCGCGTCTTCGCCCGCCGCGCCCCGGTCCACCGCAAGGTCTTCTCCGCCTCCACCGTCGTGCTCGGCGTGGCCGGCGCGACGCTCGCGCTCTCGGCGCTCTACCCGGCCGCCACCGCGCCCTACATCACCGTGCTCGACGGACCGCGCGGCGTCGCCGCGATCGTGCTGGCCGGCGCGATCTACCGGCTGGTCAACTACGGCCTGGTCGTCATCGCGATCATGATGGACCACCCCGACCTGCCCGCCCACCGCGCGCTCGGCCCGGCCAGCGACCAGCTGATCATCGCCGCCGCGATCGGCCTCGGCTACGTCTACGCGCTGGTTGCCGTGACCCGTCCCTGGACGCTGGTGTTCGTGCTGGTCCTCGTCATCGGCCTGCACCTGGGGCTGCTGCTGCCGCAGTTCCAGCACGCCGCGCGCACCGACCGGCGCACCCAGCTCGCCGACGCCACCTGGTGGCACGAGGTGGCCGAACGGGAACTCGACCGCGCCCACCGCCTCGGCGGCCATGTCGGGCTGCTCCTGCTGGACCTGGACCACTTCAAGCAGATCAACGACCGGTTCGGGCACATCGCCGGCGACGCCGCACTCCGGGCCGTGGCCGACGCGCTCCGCGGCTGCGTCCGTGGCCACGGCCCGGACCTGGCCGGCCGCTGGGGCGGCGAAGAATTCGTGATCCTGCTGCCCGGACTCGACCCCGCGACACTCACCGCGGTCGCCGAGCGGATCCGCGCCGCGATCGCCGCGATCACCGTGCCCGCCACCGACCGCCGCACCGGCGCGGACGCCGTGATCACGCTGACCGCCTCCGTCGGCGCCGCGGTGTTCCCCGACCACGGCCGCGACCTCACCACCCTGCTGCTGGCCGTCGACGACGCCGTGTACCGCGCCAAAGACCACGGTCGCGACCAGACCGCCACCGCCCGGGCCCGCTGACGACCCGGGCCGCGCCGGAACTCAGTTCTACGGGAGTGTGCCGGGCTTCGAACAAGTCGTTTGAAAGCGCACATGCAGGTGTCGTCGACGCCGGTGAACCGGGACCTCAGCCGGCAGCCTCCGCGTGATACCGCGGTGTCTGAGTGCGGCCGACCAACGCCTTACACCGGCACGATCACCCTCGCCGGCACGGATGTCGCACTCACGCTCACCACCGCGGCCGGCTGGGCCTGGGCAATCCTGCTCGGTGCCGTCGGGCTGTTCGCCGGGCTCGTGCAACGTGGCTATCTCATCAACCGCCGGCCGATCGCCCGGCTGATCACCAAGGACATCGCCGCCGCGGCCGGCGCTGTTGCCGACTGGCGTGACCACGCGGCCGCCGCCCTCAGCGCCCTTAAGGCCACAGTGGACACCGGAGGGCCGGCGTGTCAGTCGACCTCAGGTCCTGGCCCGGGCAAACCCGCGCGCTACCGGAATCACGGCCGGCCGATTCGGTCCAGCTCGGCCAGATCGTCGGCGGACAGGGTGGTTGCCGCGCCCGCGATGTTCTCGGTCAGGTGCACGACCGACGAGGTGCCCGGGATGAGCAGGATGTTCGGTGCCCGGTGCAGCAGCCAGGCCAGGGCGATCGACATCGGCGTCTTGCCCGATCGGGTGGCGACGGCCGACAGCGTCGAGGACTGCAGCGGGCTGAACCCGCCGAGCGGGAAGAACGGCACGTAGGCGATGCCGTCGCTCGCGAGGGCGTCGATCAGCCCGTCGTCGTGCCGATACGCGAGGTTGTACATGTTCTGCACGCACACGATCGGTGCGATCGCCCGCGCTTCGGCGACCTGCTCCGGCGTGGCGTTGGAAACGCCGAGGTGCCGGATCACGCCGTCACGCTGGAGCTCGACCAGGGTTTCGAACGCTTCGGCGAGCGAGCCGGGCTGCGGTCCCTGCGCGTTGCCGAGGCGGAGGTTGACCAGGTCGAGCCGCTCGACGCCGAGGGTCTCCAGGTCCTCGTGAACAGCCCGGCGCAGTTCGGCCGGCTGCCGCGCCGGGGGCCAGCCGCCCTGTTCGTCGCGGCGCGCGCCGACCTTGGTCACGATGTGCAGCTCGTCGGGGTAGGGGTGCAGCGCCTCGCGGATCAGCTCGTTGGTGACGCGCGGGCCGTAGGCGCCGGAGGTGTCGAAGTGGGTGATGCCGAGGTCGGCGGCCTTGCGCAGGACGGCGAGCGCGCCTTCGCGGTCGGCGGGCGGCCCCATGACCCCGGGGCCGGCCAGCTGCATGGCGCCGTAGCCGAACCGGGTCACGGTCAGCTCGCCCAGGGACCAGGTGCCACCGGGCAGGGAAAGTTCGAGTTGATCAGTGCTCATGCCGTCGATCCTCACCCGCCGGCGGGCGCGGCGGCCAACACCGATCCGGTGCGCTGTGATACTCGCGAGGTATCACAGCTACCCTGTGGCATGGACACTTTGGAGACCCGCGAGCTGCGGTACTTCATCGCCGTCGCCGACGAACTGCACTTCGGCCGGGCCGCCGAACGCCTCGGCATCGCCCAGCCCCCGTTGTCCCGGGCGATCCAGCAGCTCGAGCGGCGTCTCGGCGTCACGCTGCTGGAGCGCAACCGCCGCGGTGTCTCGCTGACCGGCGCCGGGGAAATCCTGCGGCAGGAGGGCCGGGTGGCGCTCGACGCGACGGCCGCCGCGGTCCGTCGCACCCGCCGCGCCGGCGACCAGGACGGCTCCCGCGGCCGGCTGGTGCTGGCGGTGAAGGCGGGCGCGTTCCACGAACTGCTGAACAAGCTCCTCGACGCCTACGCGGCCGAGCCCGGCGCCGCCGAGATCGAGGTCCTGCCGAGCGGAACGTGCGAGCAGGAGGAGATGCTGCGCGACGGCCGCGCCGACGTGGCGCTCATGCACACGCCGTACAACTCCTTGACCGGGTTCGACAGCGTCGCACTGATGACGGAGCCGCAGGTGGCGATCCTGCCCGCCAGACACCCCTTGGCCAAACGGAAGACGTTGTCCCTGAACGACATCGCGGACGTGCCCGATCTCCCGCTCGCCCGCTGGGCCGGCAACGGCACCCACCAGCCCGGCCCGGGACCCGAAATCCACGACCAGACCCAGCTGGCCCAGCTGATCGCCCTCGGCCGCACCGTGGCGGCTTTCCCGGAGTCCGCGCGCACGTGGCTGTGGGAGGAGCACGCGGCCGTCCCCTTGAGCGACGCTCCGCCGGTCACGACCCACATCGTCTGGCCGGCGCACAGCCGCTCCCGCGTTCTCGCCGAGCTGATCCGGACAGCCTCACGACTGTGACGGCACCGCCGGGGTCCACGGGCGGTATCTCGGTGCCGGACTACCTGTTCGCCGGTGCCTCGGTTCGCCAGCCGAGCAGGATCGCGCGGAGCGCCTGCTCGGCGAGCCGCTGGGCGCGCTCGTTGCCGACGGTACCGAGACAGCCGAGCGAGGCTATGCCGTAGAGCGTGCCTCAGATGATTTCGCAGGCCTCATCGGGGTCGGCCAAGACCACGTCGTGTGCGTCCGACCAGGCGGCGAGCAGTTCCTTCAGGACGGCGATGGCCGGTTCCGCGGCGTGCCGGCGCTCGTCCGCGTCGACCACGGTGCCGTTCATGACCTCGTAGAGGTGGGGGTGCTCGCCGGCGAACCGGACGTACTCGGACGCGATGCGCAGCAGGCGCCGGTCGATACCGGGCTCCTCGGCGGCCTGCCGGAACTCGGCCGGCAGCCTCTACGCCTACGGACCGCAGCCCGGCGACCGGATGAACGAGCACACTCCCCTGGCCGCCACCGGGCGCAAGGGCCGCCTGCGCAAACGGATGTGGGAACAGGCCCTCGCCGCCGGTATCCGCACCGTCGAAGTCCGCGGCTCCGACTACATCGGCAAGGACACCAACGGCATCTACTCCCTGCTGATCGCCCCAGCGCTGGAGAAGGGCCGTGCCGCGTGGATCACCGGGCACCTGGACATGCCGCACACCTTCACCTTCAACGGCGACATGGCCAGAACCCTGGTGACGCTCGCCGAGGACGAACGCGCATGGGGCCGAGCCTGGCACGTGCCATCCCCGCCGGCCGTCACCATCCGCGAGCTCGCACGACGCTACGCCGTCGCCGCGAGCCGGCCGCCGATCGAACTGATCCAGCTGCCACGCTTCGTGATGCGCACGGCCGGGCTGGTCGTCCCCATCGCCCGCGAGATGGCCGAGATGGACTACCAGTGGTACGCACCATTCCACATGGACGCGACAGAGACGGCGGACACCTTCGGCCTGACCGCCACCGACCTCGACACGGCCATCCACGACCAGGTCGCGCGACCAGCGGCGAACACGCCGGCGAGGGACGGCGAACGAACATGTGAGCAGCTTGCCGATCCCTGCCGGCCGGTGGGCTCGCCACCGCGCACCCACCTCCGGTCAGTCGACGAGCGGGGTGGCAGGCTGTCATGGCGGCCGGCGCAGGCACCGAAGTCGTGTCAAACCGGTTCGACGAGTGCGTGACGGGTAAACGTCGAAAAGACTTATCTGGTGGCGAAAGACAGCTCCCTGCTCAAGGCCCCGGAGGGGTCCGGGGAACGGATCGGTCCCTGCTCATGCGCAGGATCATGGCGACCGCATCCTCCGAGTGGGCGGTGGGCGTCAGAACCTCCTGCAAGAGCAGGCCACGCATCGCGGCAACGGTGACGACGGCCAAAGTCAGCGCCTCCTCGGCGTCGAGTCCTTCGCGTTCCGCGAGCGAGGCCAGCATCTTGGTCAGGTCGTCGAGCGAGTCGATGAACTCACGAAAGTCCTCTGGGTCGTACGCGGCCAGTCCTACGACGTGGAAGAAGCCACGGACACGCGACAGCTGTTCCGGGCGGGTGTAGGTCCGCCAGATCGCCACGACGAGGTCGTCGAAGGTGCCTTGCCGGGCGGCCTTGAGCAGTGCCTCGTTGTCGCGAGATCGCTGCGCCTTGAGCATGGCCGCCAAGACGCCCGGGAGTGACCCGAAGTGGTACCGCAAGAGGGCGTGGCTGGTCCCGGCCCTGGCGGCGATCTCGCGGAGCGACACCTCCGGTGCGGGAAGGGCCTCCCCGAAGGCGTCGAGAAGCCGGGCCAGGAGACGCTCGCGGGCGTCGCCGTTGCGTTCCGTGCTTGACACGATCACTCTCACAGTTTATCCATTGGAAAAGAGAAGCGCCAGTGGAGGGAACGGCTCGTGGGACGGTTCCAGGTGGTCGGCGCGACGGTCGTCGACGGGTCGGGTCGCGACCCGGTCGACGTCGACGTCGACATCGAAGACGGGCGGATCACCCAGGTCGGTGCCTCCGGCGCACGCGGCGAGCGCCTCGATGCCGGCGGCCTGACGATGACGCCCGGCCTGATCGACGCGCACGTCCACTTGGGCTTGTCGAGCCCGATCCAGCCGCAGTTCTCGTTCCGGATCAGCGCCGCCGAGCTCGCGGCGGACATCTTCACCGCGGCCGGCGCGACACTCGACGCCGGCTTCACCACCGTGCGGGACACCGGCGGAGTGGACGGCGGCCTCGTGACAACGATCGCGAAGGGCAAGGTCAGGGGGCCGCGCGTGCTGTCGTGCGGGCCGGTTCAGTGCCAGATCGGCGGGCACGGCTACTACGGCGCCGACTGGGAACCCACCGCGCTGTGGAACAGCCACCACCTGCCCGGCCTGTGCGCACTGTCCATGATGTCCGGCAACGCGGACGAGCTGCGGCGCAACGTGCGCGAGGCCTTCCGCCGCGGAGCCTCCTTCCTGAAGCTCTGCGTGACCGGTGGCGTGGTCGGCGCGCACGACCGGCTGACCGACACTCAGTTCACCGTCGGGGAAATCGCCGTCGCCGTGCAGGAAGCCGCGGCGCGGGGCACCTACGTGACGGTGCACGCCCACAACAACGACGGCATCCGGAACGCGGTCGAGGCCGGGGCGCGCTGCGTCGAGCACGGCACCGACCTCGACGAAGCCACGGCCACCCTGATGGCTGCTCGCGGGGTGGCGCTCGTGCCCACGTTCGCCGTCGTCGAGCAGTTGCTGCACGACACCGCCGGAGCGGGCCTCGACGCATCGACCCGCGATCGGGTGCTGGGTGTTCGCGAGCGGATGACCGAGGCGCTCGCTGCCGCCAAGGAGGCCGGAGTGCGGATCGGGCTGGGTTCCGATCTCATCGGCCCGGCGCAGGACCGCCGGGGCGAAGAGCTCAGGCTGCGCGCGAAGCTCGAAACACCCATGGACGCCCTCGTGGCGGCCACCAAGACCAACGCCGAATTCTCGGCCTGTCCGGCCAAGTCGGGGTCATCGCTCCCGGCGCGCAGGCAGACCTCGTGTTGTGGAACGGCAACCCGGTCGAAGACCCGGAGCCGTTCGCCGATCCCGCCAATGCCGTCCTCGTCCTCCAGGCCGGCCGAATCGTGAAGGACCTTCGATGAGCACCATGTGGCAGGGCTGCCTCGCCGACACCGACTACTTCGAGCTGCGTTCCGGCAACGGGCACGACTACGGCGTCTGGGTCACCACACCACCGGGCTACGACCCCGCCACGACGCAAACGCCTGCCGTGTACGTACTCGACGGCAACTGGGCCGTGGGCATGACGGCTCCGCTCATCGTCACCCAGAAAGACCCCATGCAGCAGATCCGGCCCTACATCCAGGTCAGCGTCGGCTACGCGGGCGAGGACGCGCAGCACTGGGCACGGCTGCGCAACAGAGATCTCGTGCCACCCGGCGAACCCGTCGCGCAGGAGTTCGTCGACGCCGTGGAGACGGCAATCCGGACGGGCGCGATGACCCGCGAAGAAGCCGACGCCTACCTCGCCGAATTGAAGCAAACCCACGCCGATGCGTTCCTGGGCTTCCTCACCGGGGAACTTCACCCGCGCATCGAACGCGACTACGGCACAGCCGCGAGCGGTCACGGCCTCTTCGGCTACTCCTACGGCGGGCTCTTCAGCCTCTACACCTGGCTCACCGGCAACACGCTCTTCGAGACCATCGGAGCGGGCAGCCCCGGTGTCGTCGGTGAAGACAGCCAGATCTTCGCGATGCTCGAAAAAATGGGTGACAGCCTGCCTTTCGCCAAGCTCCACCTGACCGTCAACGACCGGGAGCTCCTCGGAGACTTGCCCGTCTACCAGAACCTCACGAAGAACGCCGCTACCGTCCTGCACCGCCTGACCGCCCGCGGCGGAGCGGTCACCAGCGCGGTCCTGCGCGAAACGCACGTGACCGGCCTGCAGGCCTCGTTCCTCAGCTACCTCAGGACCTGCCGTGCCCGGTGAGCGCCCGAGTATCGATGTGGTCGTGATCGGGGCCGGGGTGATCGGCTCGTCGATCGCCCTCGAGCTCGCCCGGGCGGGGCACCGGGTGATCGTGCTCGACCGGGCTCCGGGGGCGGGGCAGGGGCCGACCTCGGCATCGAGTGCGATCGTCCGGTTCAACTTTTCCACCACCGCCGGGGTGGCGACGGCGTGGGAGGCGCACTTCGGTTGGCTCGACTGGGCCGGCCACCTCGGGCACGATGTCGGCGACCTCGCGGTGTTCCGCAAGAGCGGGCTGGTCATGCTTGACGTCGAGGCAGCTCCGCGGACGTCGTGGCTCTGGCCTAGCGCGTTCCGGGCATCGACGCCGGCCGCTACTGGCCGCCGAAGCGGCTCGACGACGAAGAATTCTGGGAGGACGCGAAACACTCGCTCGGTGGCGTGTACACCCCGGATGCCGGTTACGTCTCGGACCCGAGCCTCGCCGCCTGTGCCGTCGTGGTCAACGCGGCGGCCCTGGTCGGGTGCGGTGAACCGGTTGGCCGGCGTGGGTTCCGACTTCACGGTCGGGGTGCGCTTGAGAACGGCGCGACCACGCTACGGTCCGGTTCCGGGCCCCGCGCACCGGCCTGGAGATCGACCTGGGTGCGTTCTCCCGCAAGCGCAACCGAAACGCCGCGAACTCGGGCACGGTGCTGGGCTGAGCCGGAAACTCGCCGAGATGAACCGGCTGCTTCAGCCGCGGAGAACCCCTGCGGCGCGGCGACCGGAACTGATAGTTCACGTATCGACTGTTCACATATAGACTGTCACCGTGAAGCAGCAACTCTCCCTGCACCGGGACCTGATGCGATACCTGCACCGGGCCGCGTTGCTGAGCGAACGGGCCGGCGATCGCCGGTTCCAGCAGCGGATCGGCATCGGACGGACCCTGTTCCTCGTGCTGCGGTCGATCGCCGACGCCGGCGAAGTCCCCCCGTCGCAGCAAGAGATCGCCGATCTCCTGAGCCTGACGAAGGGCGCGGTCAGCCGACACGTCGAGACCGCCCGGCAACGGGGATGGCTGGCCGTCACGACCTCGTCTGCGTCCCGCCGTGAGCACGCGTTGACACTCACCCCCGCAGGCCGGTCCCTCGTGACGGAAGGGCTGGCCGTGCAACGCGAGTACGAGCGCCTCGGCCGCGAGCACCTGACCGATGCCGCCATGGCCACCACGATCCAGACTCTGAAGACGATGTGCGAACTCCTGGAGACCGAGGAGCGGCGATGAGGATCGAGGTCATCCTCGGGAGCACCCGCCCCGGACGGCTCGGCGGCCGCGTCTGCCGATTCGTCATGGGCAAAGCCGCGCTCGTCGACGGCGCCGAGTTCACCGTGCTCGACCTGGCCGACCACCCGATGCCGTTCTTCGACGAGCCGCTCGCACCGCTGGCCAACCACGACCGCCGGCCCTCCCCGGCCGTGCGCGCTTGGCTCAGCGCCATGGCGGCCGCCGACGCCTATGTTTTCCTTACGCCCGAGTACAACCACGCTCCCCCGGCCGCGTTGAAGAACGCCCTGGACTTCCTGGCCACCGAGGCCGCCGGCAAACCCGCCTCGATCGTGTCCTACTCCACCAATGCGCACGGTGGCGCTCTGGCCGGCCAGCACCTGCGGCTGGCGCTGAGCAAAGCTGGCATGCTTC
The DNA here is from genome assembly GCF_053600695.1 of Amycolatopsis sp. NPDC005003. Taxonomy (NCBI): domain Bacteria; kingdom Bacillati; phylum Actinomycetota; class Actinomycetes; order Pseudonocardiales; family Pseudonocardiaceae; genus Amycolatopsis; species Amycolatopsis sp. NPDC005003. The sequence continues at coordinate 29,814 of NZ_JBSGAI010000008.1, forward strand.
CCCTGGCCCAGAGCCTCCCCCTCGCCCACGCCGACCGGCTGCTCGACCCCACCGGCGAACTCGTCGAACGCTCCGAGTGGGCACGCCGGGTCGCCGAGTTCGTGCCGGCTTCCCTTCGCGATCTCGTCAACCACACCCGCGCGCTCAAGACCTTGAGCGAAGCGGCGGCGAAGCCAGGCAACTGAGCGACTTGCACACGCCAGTCGCACGCTCGTGCCTGCCCTGCTCGCGGCACATCGCGATCCGGTGCTGCGACGTCGGCTGACCACCTCCCTGGCCGACGAAGTGGAAGCCGAGCTGCTGGCGCCGCCTGCACAGTGCGGGCGGCAGCGCAGCAACTGATCGCTGCCGGCGGCGCGCACCACCCTCCGGATCGCGTCCGCGGTGACACCTATCCCGAAATCGACACCTCGGGCACCCGTCAGCTGCAGGAGGCGAGCAAGTCGGCCACCCGTGCGTCGCGGCTGCCCAAGGGAGCCAGGTGGAAGCGGTGTTCGATGGTGGCCATGATCGACGTGGTGTCGTGGGAGGTGTGGTCCACGCCGAACGGCCGGCGCAGCTGCGGCGAGATCAGCAGGGCGGGAATGCGGGTGCCCGGCCCCCACTGGTCGGCGGCGGCGTGCCGGCCGGCCGGGGGTGCCACGTGGTCCCATTGGCCGCCGAACTCGTCGTAGGTGACCACGATCAGCGTGTGCTCGGCGTCCGGGCCGTTCTCCACGGCCTTGATCAGGTCGACGAGGTGGCGGCTGCCGGCGTCCTCGCTGGCGTAGCCGGGGTGCTCGTTCTCCTCGCCGACCGGCTTGACGAAGCTCACCGGCTTGAGGTGCCCCGCCTTGGCGGCGCTGACGAACTCGACCTCGTCGCGCAGGTGGGCGGCGCGGGCCGCGGTACCGGGCGCCAGGCTGGCGTAGTAGTTGAACGGCTGGTGGTGGTACTGGAAGGTGGCGTCGGGGCAGTTCGGGTAGACCGCGCCCGTCGCGGTGCGCGGGCTGGTACAGGTGCCCGGGGTGGTGCCGTTGGTCCAGCCGGGGCCGCCGACGTTGCCGTTGGCGTTGTCCCAGCCGCCGGAGTACCAGGCCCAGTCCACTTTCGCGGCCGACAGGCGGTCGCCGATGGTCGGCGTGGTCTGCGGCGGCAGCCGCCGCGACGCCGGGGTGCCCGGCTGGTACGGCTGATACGGCGGCTGGACGGTGTTGACCGCGTAGTCGCCGCACACCGTCCCGGCCGGCGGCGCCCCCACGCTCGCGGGGACGACACAGCTGCCGTCGGCGTTCGCGGCCTGGGTCAGCGCCCGGTCGGCCGTGCCGGGCGTCGCCGGGTGCAGCGGGGTGCCCGCGGGGAACCCGTCCGGCCCCACGACCGAGTGCAGGTCGTCGGCTCCGCCGTCCCGCACCGCCCCCGGCCAGACCGGCGTGTTCGGGGTGATCAGCCACTGGTGGTTGAGGAACGACCCGCCGAACGCACCCTGGAAGAAGTGGTCGGCGACCACGTAGTCCGGCGCGTGCCGGCCGTGCAGGTACTCGTAGATCGGCAGACCGCGGGTGTCGTAGTGGCCCATGGTCAGCCCGACGGCGTCGCTGCCCGCGACGTAGCGGTCCATCGCGCCGCCATCGATCTGGTACTGCTCGTTGTAGAAGCGGTGGACCAGATCCCGGGTGCAGCCGCCGGGCAGCCCCTGCCCCTTGAGGACGCCGTTGGGCAGGAACACCCCCGGCGCCGGGCACGTGGTGTCGGCGGGTCCGATGTGGCGATCGATCTCGAACGGACGGTTGGCGAACGCCGAGCTGACCGGCGTCGCCCCGATCGTCCCCGTGCACGTAACCGGCAGCGGCGGCGAAGTGAGGTTCACGTCGTTCTGCGGCAGGCACGGCAACGCCCGGCCGTCCGGCGCGACCTGGGTCTGCGGGCGGGCGTGCCGGAGACCGTCGACACCTTCCCAGCCGCCGAACAGGTTGTCGAAGCTGTGGTTCTCCTCGTAGATCACCACGATGTGGTCGATCCCCCGGCCGTGACCACCGCGGTCGGGGTGCGCCGCGGCCGTTGCGGCGCTCGCCAGGAGAGCCGGTAACGCCATGGCGACCACGGCACCGCGCAGAACCGTCCAGGACTTCATCCCGCACCTCCAGGATCGACCGCTCTGCAGCCTCGTCCACCACAGCCCGGCACACAAGGGCCGGCGCGGGATGCCCGCAGTCCGCGTCTCCACCGTGCCGGACGGCGGTTTGTCCTCCCCAAGACACCTGACTGTGAAACTTTCCTGCCCGAGCCCCAGGTCCGGGGACGGGCAGGAACCCTGCCGTTGACCACTTTCGCGTCCGGGTCGTAGCATCCGGTCGAACCGGTTCGACGACTGTCCGTGCGACAGTGCCCGAGTACAGATCAGCCCGGGGCCGGCCACCCGCTTCCGTCGCGCACGCCTGCTTCGGTGCGTGCTCATTCCGCTTCGCGAGGCACGCACATCACGGCCCACCAGGGCACGCACGAAAGGTACCGGCAGCTATGACAAACCGATTCGGCCGGTTCGCGACCACCTTCGCGCTGGCCGTCGCCCTGGGAACCCCCGTCCTGCCCGCCGCCCAGGCCGCCACGACCGGACCATGCGACATCTACGCCTCGGGCGGTACACCGTGCGTGGCGGCACACAGCACCACCCGGGCGCTGTACGGCGCGTACAACGGCCCGCTCTACCAGGTCAAGCGGGCGTCGGACAACAGCGTGCGAGACATCGGCCCGCCCAGCGCGGGCGGTTCGGCCGATGCCGCCGCCCAAGACTCGTTCTGCGCCGGCACCACGTGTCTCGTCACCGTCATCTACGACCAGTCGGGCCGGGGCAACCACCTCACGCAGGCGCCGCCCGGCACCTGGCCCGGGCCCGCGCCCGGCGGGTGGGACAACCTCGCCGACGCGACCGCGGCCCCGGTCACCATCGGCGGGCAGAAGGCGTACGGCGTCTACATCTCCCCCGGCACCGGCTACCGCAACAACAAGACCAACGGCGTCGCGACCGGCGACCAGCCGGAGGGCATCTACGCCGTCGTCGACGGCATCCACTACAACAACTGGTGCTGCTTCGACTACGGCAACGCGCAGACGACCAACAAGGCCGACGCGCCCGCCATCATGGAGACCGTCTACTTCGGAGCCGACCGGCAATGGGGCTACGGGGACGGCAACGGCCCGTGGGTCATGGCCGACCTGGAGTGGGGGCTGTTCTCCGGCGTGAATGCGGGCCACAACCCCAACCCGAGCGTCAACCACCGCTTCGTGACCGCCGTCGTCAAGGGCGAGCCGAACCACTGGGCCATCCGGAGCGGGAACGCGCAGTCGGGCGGCTTGTCCACCGTGTTCGACGGGCCGCGTCCCAACGGCTACCACCCGATGAAGAAGCAGGGGGCGATCCTCCTCGGCATCGGCGGGGACAACAGCGTTTCCGGTGCCGGCACCTTCTACGAGGGCGTCCTGACCTCCGGCTACCCGTCGAACGCCACCGAAGAGGCCGTGCAGGCCAACATCACCGCCGCCGGGTACGCCCCGCCCGGGGGGAGCAACCCCCAGCAAGGCGTCCGGATCGCGGGCAGCGGGTCCGGCCGGTGCGTCGAGGTGCCGAACGGGTCCACCGCCAACGGAACCCAGGTGCAGCTGGCGGACTGCCGGAGCGTCGACGGGCAACGCTGGACCTACACCTCCGACCGGAAGCTCCAGGTGTACGGCACCAAGTGCCTCGACGCCAACGGTCAGGGCACCGCCAACGGCACCCGGGTGATCATCTGGGACTGCCACGGCCAGGCGAACCAGCAGTGGAACGTCGGCTCGAACGGCACCATCACCGGTGTGCAGTCCGGCCTCTGCCTGGACGCCGACGGCGCCGGCACCGCGGCCGGCACCAAGATCATCCTCTGGTCGTGCCACGGCGGCACCAACCAGCAATGGCAGCTGACGAAGGCGTGAGCGGCCGTGATCGGCCAACCCCCACGCGCACGCGGATCTACGGCGTGGTGGCGTGGAGTCCGGCCAACACGACGTCGACGATCTTCTGGGCCACCTCGCGGGTGAAGGGCCGGCGTCGCCGGTTGACATAGAGGTACACCGGCCCGGACAGCAACTCGGTGAGGAAGTAGCTGTCGACGGGTGGGATCTCTCCCCGGTCGACGGCATTGTCGAAGCGGCGGCGGGCGGCGGCGAACTGCTGGTCGTAAACGGCCCGGACAGCCTGGTCGAGGTCCTCGTTCACGGGAGCGGCGATGCCGGCCTGCGCCAGGGCCCGGCCGATCGGGCTGGACAGGCGTTCGGAGAACTCCACCAGGAAGTCGACGAGATCGCGGCGGAGGTCGCCGGAGTCGTGCAGTGACGCGGAATCCTTCGCGTACTGCGACAGCGCGTCGCGAACGAGCTCGACGCGGTCCGGCCAGTTCCGGTAGACGCTGTTCTTGTTGACGCCGGCGAGCTCGGCGATCTCGTCGTAGCGCAGCCCGGTCACCCCGTGGCGGGCGACGAGCTCCGTCGTCGCCGCGAGGATCTGCGAGCGCACCCGAGCGTTGCGACCACCCGGCCGCGCCGCCGTTCGCGCGCCGGCATCGGTCGTCTCTCCGGTCTCCCCGTCCTCCTGCACGCCGTTGATTCTCACATCCGCCCCCGGCTGGACACCCCGGCGGATCTCGGTTAGCTTAAAGAGACAAACTGTCTCTTTAAGGAAGTAAGCTTGTGAGATCCTCCTGTCCGAGCCCCTCGGACAACACGCCGCGGTCCGGGAACGACCGGATGAACGTGACCACGTCTTCGGGCGCGGTGAAGGCCAACGGGATCGAGATCGCCTACGCGGAATCCGGTGCCGGGGAGCCGGTGATCCTGTTGCACGGCGGCGAAAGCAGCCGCATCCAGTACGACACGTTCCGGCCCCTGCTCGGCGACGGCATCCGTGCGATCGCCTACGACCAGCGCGACTCCGGGGCGTCGACCAACCCGCCGGCCCCGTACGGCATCCCCGACCTGGCCGAGGACTGCGCCGCGCTGGTCAGGGCGCTCGGGTACGAACGAGCCCACATCTTCGGGTCGTCGTTCGGCGGCTTCATCGCGCTGCAGGTCGCGGTGTCGGCGCCCGAAGTCGTGCAGTCGCTGACCGTGGGCGCCACGTTCTCCGACGCGTCGGCCCTGCGGGCGCCCGCGGCGTCCGAGATCGTCAGACTGCCGCCGTCGCTGCGCGATGAGCGGATGCTCGCCTTCGCCCTGTCCGAACGCGGGCGGGCGGACGAGAAGGTCGTGGCCGAGCTCCGGTCGCTGCTGGTCCACCGCTCACCGGAGGCGGACGCACGGCGCTTGGCCGCGATCCCCGGCTTCGATCTCACCGCACGTCTGCCGGAGATCACGGCGCCCACCCTGCTCATCTACGGCGAGGACGACCCCGCGGCCACTCCCGAAGTCGGCCGGAAGATCGCCGACGCCATACCCCGGGCGAGGCTGGAGGTGATTCCGGGCGCGCGGCACGGGTTCACGGTCGAGTTCGCCGAAGACACCGCCCGGTTGCTGCGCGACTTCGTGCTCGCCCACCCGTCGCGCTGACCATCCCGCTCATCATCACCTTTTGGAGAACGCACATGAAGATCCTCGTCTCCGGCGCGGGTGTCGCCGGTCTCTCGCTCGGGCGTGCCCTCGGGGTGCGAGAGCACCACGTCACGATCGTCGAGCGGGCCGATCGGCTCCGGGGCAACGGTTCGCCCATCGACGTCCGCGGCGACGCGATCGGGGTCGTCGAGAAGATGGGCATCCTGCCGGCGGTCCGCGACGCACGGATCCGGATGACCGAGCAGGTGCACTTCGTCGACGAGAACGGCACGGCCGTGGGCCGGTTGCCCGACGACATCGGCGACTCGGCCGACGACATCGAGATCGCCCGCGAGGACTTGTCCCGGATCCTCGCCGACGCCCTGCCGGAATCCGTCGACCTGCGCCTGAGCGAGTCGATCAACGCGCTCACCGAACACGACGACCGGGTGGACGTGGAGTTCGCCTCCGGTGACCGGGACAGCTTCGATCTCGTCCTCGGCGCCGACGGGATGCACTCGGCCGTGCGACGGCTCGTGTTCGGCCCGGAGCAGGAGTGGATCCGGCACCTCGGCCTCTACACCGCCATCGTCGACATGCCCGCCGAGGCCGACGCCGAAGCCGAGCGGATCAACCCCATGTACAGCTATCCCGGACACCTGGCCGGCATAGCCCGGTTCAAGGACAGGGCGATCGGTCTGCTGATGTTCGCATCCGCCCGTCTCGACTACGACCACCGCGACGTCGAAGCGCAGAAGAAGATCCTGCTCGACCAGTTCTCCGAGTGCCGCTCGTGGAAAGTCCAGACGATCCTCGACGCGGTGCGCGCCGATCCCGACCTCTACTTCGACTCGATCAGCCAGATCCACCTGCCCACCTGGCACCGGGGCCGGGTCGCGCTCGTGGGCGACGCCGCCCACTGCGCGTCCCCGCTCGCGGGCCGAGGCACGTCCCTGGCGCTGACCGGGGCCCAGTTCCTCGCCGAGGAACTCGAACGGTCGGCCGGAGACCACGTCACGGCGTTCCCGCGGTACGAAGCACGCCAACGACCCTACGTCGAGTTCGCCCAGGGAACGGTCGAAGGCGGTGGCGCGCTGCTGGTGCCACTCACCGAGGAGGCGATCGTGGCGCGGAACCAGCTGCTCCAGCCGGTCGCAGCGGATCGGTAGCAGCACGCCGACGCCCGGCGGTCGTCGCTGTTCAGTTCGACGGGATCGTGAGCGTCACCGGCGCGCTCAGGTCGGAGAGGTAGTTGTCGGTGCCGATGGCCTGAACGGTGAAGGTGTAGGTGTGTCCCGCCTTGACCCCCTCGGAGGCGACGAGTTCCCGCACGGTCACGCTGGTCTTCGACGTGGCCCACGCCCAGGTGCCGTTGGCGAAGAGCTGGTAGGAGACGTGGCCGTCGAAGACCGAGGCGTCCCAGGCGATGCCGGTGAGGACACCGCCGGTGAACACGCCGCGCACGTTGGCCGGCGCCGTGGGCGGAGGCCCGGTGCGCGCCAGCGTCGTGAACCGGGTCGACGCGGACGCCGAGGCGTTGCCGGCGAAGTCGACCGCGCGCACCGACACGGTGTACGTCTGGCCGGCCGTCAAGCCGCCGAACGCCACCGTCGGGTCCGACACGATCTGCGTGTACGGCCCCGTCGTCTGGTTGATCGTGACCTCGTAGTAAAGCGAGCCCGAGTTGTCGGTCGAGGCGTTCCAGGTCACCGTCGCGTAGGTGAACGACACATTGGACGCGGCGAGTCCGGTCGGCACGGTCGGCGGCGTCGTGTCGGCCGCCGCCCGCGCCGGACCGGCGCCGAGCAGGGTCACGGACGCCGCGACCGCCACCACGGCCGCGCCAAGGCCGCGCCAGACACGCGGCAGGCTTTTCGAAAGGCGATTCATTTCAGTTGGATCTCCCATCTGACTCCGGATCGAATGACCACCCGCACCGTCCCACCCACCCCTGAAACACGGCTGATGCGGCCCTGAAAGAGCCCGCCGCCTCAGAGGGGTGCGCCACGATCACGCCGATCCACCAGAGGGGATCCCAAATGGCTATCGGCGGACGAGCCGCAACACCCAGAAGCCGGCGCCGTGGGCGACCACGTCGTAGTCGGCGCCGGGACGAAGCGCCCGTGCGTAGTCGAGCACTGCCGATTCGGTGCGGCGGGTGTCCTCGACAGCGAAGTAGTCCGGGGTGATCGAACCGGTGTTGCCGATGAAGAAGACGCGGCACCGGCCGGTGAGGTGCGCGATGGGTGCGATGCCGGTCTCGACGGTGGCGCCGTCCGGGATGACGCCGAGGACGTTCGCGGCGATCCGGGCTCGGTCCGAGACCGCATAGGTGGCCGGTTCCGCGAGCTTCGCAAAGGGGAGGCTCACGGTGAGGGCCAGGGCAGCCGCGGCGGCCATCGCGGGCAGATGGCCGGCGTAGGACCGCAGCCAGGGCCGGCGCGACGACGCCGATCGGCGGAGCGCGTCGACCAGGGCCAGGAAGACGATGGGCATGAGAACGGCGTTGTAGTGCCAGCCGGTGCTCCAGTAGTGCTCCTCGAACGACACGAACCGCCACGTCAGGGTGGGTACCGCCACGAGCAGCAGCGGTGAGCGCAGGGCGAGCAGGCCGGTGGTCGGGACGACGACCCACAGCAGCGTCTCGATCCGCTCGCCGATGCCACTGCCGGCCGCCGGATCGGCGCCGGTGTCCGTCAGCTTGGACCAGAAACCGTAGGTACCGGCGGGGTTGAAGGCCGGGATGACCACGACAAGGCAGACGAAGCAGGCGACGAGCCCGAAGATCCCCGCTCCCACCGCTACCGCTCTCGTCCGAGCAGACACAGGTGCCTTCGCACAGGCGACCAGACCGGCGATCACGGCCAGCGTCAGCCCGAGGTCCTCCTTCACCAGCACCAGCGGCAACGACCAGGCCAGCGCGGCGCGCCAACGGCGGAACAGCAACGCTTCGAGCGCCCACGCGATGAGCGGAACGGCGAAACAGATCTCGTGGAAATCGAAATCGACCGCGCGCTGCATACCCCACGACAGTCCGAAAGCGACACCTGTCGCCGCACCGCGACCCGCGCCCAGCACTCGCCCGGCCGCCCGGGTCACCGGGACGACGGAGACCGCGAACAGCGCCGATTGCGCGACCAGCAGCGTGATCGGACTCGGCGCCAGCCGGTACAACGGCGCCAGCAACGCCGTCACCGGGCTGAAATGGTCACCGAAGATGACGAACCCGGCGCCCTTGAGGTCGGCCACGGGTGCCTCGAGGTGCGCGTAGGCCCGCACGACCTGCTCGAAGATGCCCAAGTCGTAGGACATCGTGCGGAAGTCGAGGTAGCGGCTCACCGACACCACCGTGTAAACGGCACCGAAGAGCACGGCCAGGACGTAAGGCATCCGGACGGACCAGCGGTTGCCTGGCCGGGTGAGGCCCGGAGCCGGGGCCGTCGAAGTGACGGTCATCGACCTGGACCGGCGCTGACCGTCGTGGTCACCGGCGGAGAAGCGGAGACCGTCGTCGTCGCCCCCGCGGTCGGCGACGGCGGACCGGCCGGCTGGACGCGTTCGTCGCGCCCGGAAGCCGCGACCACCGCGATCGTCCCGACGGACACCACCACAGCCGCCACCACCGAAGCGATGGCACGCCTCCCCCGCCGGCGGGCGGCGAGCAGGCGAATGCGGTCGAGGCCGACCGGCTCGGTCATGCGGGCGGCGTCCGCGGCCACCCGGCCGAGCAGCGCACCGACCTGCCGGTCGGCGGGCGATTCGAACCGGCCGTCCTCAGGCATCCCGGTCCTCCAGCATCCCGGCCCGCTCGCCGAGCAACGGCGTCAACGCCGCGCGTCCCCGGGACAGCTGCGTCTTGACCGTGCCCACCGACACCCCCGCCTCCGCGGCGACCTGATCGACCGGCAGGTCGCAGACGTAGAACAACACCACGATCAGCCGCTGCCGCGGCGGCAACGTGCGCAACGCCTGCTCGAACGCCACACCACCCGGCTGCGGCCCACCGGCCGCGGCCGGTGTTTGCCGACCCCACCGCGCCCAAGCCTCAGCCGCCCGCCGCCCGCGCCGCCAGCGGCTGATCGCCAGCCGCGTCGCCGTCACCCGCACCCAGGACTCCGGCGCCCGGGCCGCATCGAGCTGGTCGCGCCGGCCCCAAGCCCGGACGAACGCCTCCTGCACGACGTCCTGGGCCTCGTGCAGGTCGCCGGTCACCAGGTACACCTGGCCGGCCATCGGCCCGGCCCAGCGGCCGTAGAAGGCTTCGAACTCATCGTCGGTCACCGCAACCCGCTCTCGAACTGATCACCGTCACCAGTACTACGCGTCGTGACGGCCAGGAGGTTGACATCGCGGGCCGGATTGCTCCAGCTTCATTGGCCTACTGTCAGTAAGTGTCGCCGCCCACATCGAACCTCCATGTAGAGAGTCAGCGACACGATCCTGTACGCCGTCGCGCCCAGCTCGCCTCGGCGAGCAATGGCAGTGATTCGCTTGATCGGAACGCCACACCAGCGCTGACCGGCCGCGCGCAGGTCGGCAGCACGCTCGATGCGGCTGCGAGCCGGTACCGGCCAGGCGTCTTGTGCGTCTGCGACAGCCGGCGTCATGGCGACCACTACGGCCGCGACGGTCGTGACCAGTCGTTTCCCACTGTTCATTCAGCCCCTCGTCACGCGGGTCACGACGGTTCGGCGGCTTCGCCTCCCTCCCTTGGCTCAGCACGCCGAACCGTCCGCCAACACCGGATCCACCGGCTGACCTCCGCCGCCGGAACGACGGCCGCCACACTGCACCACAGGAGCCACGGCCGAGGAGCGGATCCTGGACAAAGCTGGACGCCGCGATCCACTACCGCCGTCGACCGGGCAGCGACTCGAGTACGGCCTCGGCGCGCTGGACGCCGAGGCGGCAGGACGCCCGCGCGTGGATGGCTCGCGCCTGTTCGGCGTGGTCTCGCGCGGCCGGGACGTCGCCGCGTTCGAGGTCCACGGCTGCCGTGGCGAGCAGGCTGTCGGCCAGGATCAAGCGGTGCCCGGTCCCGGTGCTGATGGCCCGTGCGCGGCCGGCCGCCTCGCAGGCTTCGTCGAACGCCTTCCGGTGCCGGTGGACCGCGGACAGGGCGACCAGCGCGTCACCGCTTCCCCGCGGGTGGTTCGCCTCGGTCGACAGGGCCAGCGCCGTTTCGAGTTCACTGCGGGCCGCTTCGAGCTCGCCGAGTGCGATCATGACCGTGCCGATGACGTGGTGGGCGCCGGCCTGCGTCCGGAGCATGCCCAGCCGGGTCGCCTTGGCCACGGCCTCGCGGGCGGTCACCAGTGCGGTGTCGTGGTCACCCAGGTCGCGCAGCGCTCCCGCCAGGTTGGCGAGAACGCTCGCCTCGTCGGCGTGCTCGCCGGTCGACCGGCACAGATCGAGACCGGTCCGGTAGTGCTCGACAGCTCGCTCGAGGTCGCCGAGCGCTTGGCTGGACCGGCCCGCGTGACTTTCCGCGAGCTGAAGTCCGGCGGTGTAGCCCTCCCGGGTGGCCGTCTCGATCGCCCGGGTGTGGAGGTCGTAGGCATCGCCGAGCTCGCCGAGTTCCCAGAGTGCGTCGCCGAGCACGACGAGGTTCGGGACGGACGCGGTGCCCGCCCCCGCCGGCTCGAGGTCGACGGATTGCCGGTAGTACTCGGCCGCGTCCCGGAGCCGGCCCATCGAGATCGACGTGCGTCCCAGGTCGCTGAGGACGAGTGCCCGGAGGTTCGGCGCGTTCAGCTCGTCGGCGAGTTTCGCCGCCTCGTCGAGGTGGCGAAGCGCTTGCGCGTGATCCGCCCTGCTCCAGTACGCGCCGCTGAGTACCCGAAGGCACAGCACCTGCCCGGCGGCGTTCCGGGCTTCGCGTGCCGCGGCGAGCGAAGCCTCGCTGACCGGAATCCACTCCGCGGAGCGGCGACGTTCGAACTCCGGGTGCAGGGCGATGCAAAGCTGCGTCGCCAGAGCGTCGAGGCCGGTCTCGGCGGCCTGCCGGGTCAGTGCCGTCAAGGTGGCGAACTCGACGTCGAGCCACGTGAGCGCCTCGCCGGCCGTCGAGAACGGGGATTCCCGGTGGCGGACACTCGCGTACTCGTCGCGGTACGAGCGCGGATGCCGCAGTTGCGCTGCTTCGGTGGCCAGCCCGGCGTAGTGGCCGATCAGCCGGTGAAGCACGCGAGCGCGCTGGTCGTCGTCATCGTCGGCCAGGCAGCGAGCCCGGGCCCACGAGTGCAGGAGCGCGTGCTGGACGTACCGCGCCGGCGTCCGTTCGACGACGAGGTGCAGGTCGAGCAGGGTGTACATGATCCGCACCAAGGTTTCCGGCGCCAGCTCCGCCGCGTGGGCGAGGGCCGGAAACGTGATCCCGTCGGCCGGAAACAGGCCGCAGAGCCGGAACACCCGTCGTGCCACGGGTTCCAGCGCCCGGTACGACAGGGAGATGGCGGTCCGCACCGCGGTCTGCCGGTCGACGGCCGCGTCGAGGACAGCCAGAGGGTCGGCGGAACGGAGCTCCTCGACCATCGTGGAGAGCGGCGTGCCCGGCCGCACGCGGGCGATCGCCGCGGCGATCCGCAGCGCGAGCGGCAGCCGTCCGCACACCTCGGCCAGCTCGGCGGCCGCCGCCCGATCGGCGTCGACCCGGTCCGGGCCGGCGGTGCGCCCGACCAGCACGACGGCGTCGTCCACTTCGAGTGGCCCCAGCTCGCGCGACTCGGCGCCTTCCCGGGCGACCAGCCCGACCAGCCGGGTCCGGCTGGTGATCACCACGGCGCAGCCCGGCGTGCCGGGCAGCAACGGACGGACCTGCTCGGCGCTGCCCGCGTCGTCGAGCACGACCAGCACCCTCCGTCCGGCGACCGCGGACCGGAAGTGCGCCGCGAGCTGGTCCGGTTCCCTCGGCAGGTCACGTTCGCGCGTTCCCAGCGCGCGCAGGAACCCCGTCAGGACGTCCGCCGGGTCGGCCGGGCGGGCATCGGCGAACCCCCGCAGGTCGGCGAACAACTGGCCATCGGGGAAGCCCGGCGCGGCCCGGTGCGCCCAGTGGATCGCCACCGCCGTCTTGCCGGCCCCCGGCATCCCCGTGAGCACCGCGACCCGGCCGTCCGACGAGCCCGTCAGCAGCCGATCGAGCGCGGCGAGGTCCGCCTCGCGCCCGACGAAGCCGCCGACGTCGAGGGGCAGTTGCCGGGGAACCGGCGGATCGTCGGCCGCCTGTTTCTCCGAGTGCAGGTGGCCGGCCACCCGGAACCAGGCGTCGTTCCAGCTGCCCCACTCCGCGCGGGGAACGCCCAACGCGATCACGATCCGGTCGAACACGTCGGACGGTGGGTGGATCTTGCCGGAAACATAGGCATGCACGGTCGAGCGGGGCACGTCGACCAGGCGAGCAAGATCGGCCAGGCTGACCCGGGCCTTACCCGTGCCCCGGGCCGCCAGCCGGCGCAGCAGGTCGACCTCGCGCACGAAGCCGGTGACGTCGGCGACCCGGGCGGGGTCCGGCCTGCCGACATCGCCGCCCATCCGCCTCGCACCTCTCCACCACGTCGGTCCCGGCCCGATCCAACCGCACAAGCCCCCGCCACGCGACAGCCGTGCCGTGGGCGTCCGTTCAAGTCATTTCGGCGGCCCGTCGCAGCGTCCGGGACGCCGAACGGGACCTCATCAGTCCGCTCGACAGCTGGCTCAGCACCTGCTTCGCACCCCACCGGCTCACCGACACCATCGACGACCTCTATGCAGCCCAGCCAGAACTCGAGAACGACCCCGGTCTGCTACGTGACCATGCGGCGCGTCGGTACCGCGGCCGTGGTCACCCGGCTCGGGAGTCGTACTGCTCGCGGGCGGTGATGACTTCCTCGATGTGCCGCACCGACCATTCGGTGAGTGCCTTGAGGGGTTGCCGGAGTGTTTGGCCGAGCGGGGTCAGCTCGTACTCAACGCGGGTCGGCACCTCCGGGTAGACGGTTCGGCGGACCAGTCCGTCGCGTTCGAGGGTGCGCAGTGTCTGGGTGAGCATCTTCTCGCTGACTCCGGCCAGCCGCTGCCGCAGCTGGGTGAACCGGGCCGCCCCGTGTTTGCCGAGTTCGCCGAGCACGAGAACGGCCCATTTGCTGCCGATCTGGTCGAGCAGGTCGCGCGACGGGCAGCCGCGCGTGTACGGGTCCCACGACGTTGTCGCGTCGGTCACGGTCTTGGCGGTTGCCACGGTCCTCACCTCGTTGCTATCCGGCAGGTGGCTACCTTACCTCAAGGTGGCTACTAACCAATGGAGAGCAATCAGGTCATTGTGGGTGTGTGCCGCGGGAGGTCCGCGGCGGGAAGGGGACCGTCCATGTCCATCGTCGTCACCGGAGCCTCCGGCCGGCTGGGCAGGCTCACCGTGGAAGCGTTGTTGCGGCGCGGGGTGCCGGCCTCGGACATCGTCGCGACCGGCCGGGACGTCGCCGGGGTCAAGGACCTGGCCGCCGGCCGGCCGATCGCCTACACCGACCTGCCCGCGGACAAGCTCACCGAGGCGCTGACCGGTGCCGGCCTGCCCGCCGACCTGGCGCACGTCCTCGCCGACGCCGACCCGGCCTGAGCCGCGGCGAGTTGTTCACCGGCTCGGGCGACCTGGGGCGTCTGATCGGACGGCCCACCACAGCATTGGCCGACGCGATCGCCGACGCCCTGCGCTGACACAAGTTTCCGCCGGGCCCGAACCACCAGCGCGGTCACATCCCCGCGCATCCACCAGAAAGGTCCATCACGATGTCCACCCACACCACCGCGTACCTCCGGTGGCGTCGCGCGGTCGTTACCCTCGCCGCGACGTCCGCCGCTACAGCCATCGGCGCGCCTACCGCCGCCGCGACGACCCCTGACCACAAGGACCGGGCGTACGCGATCACGATCAACGGCAGCAACGCCTATCCGGAAAGCATCGCCGCCGACGGCGAGTACGTCTACACCGGCAGCATCGACACCGGCACCGTCTACCGCGGCCGCGTCGGGGCGAAGACCCTCGGCCCCTTCCTGCCCGGTGGTCAGGACGGCCGCACCCAGGTCACCGGGGTCAAGGTCGACGGCAACCGACTGCTGCTCGCCGGCGCCTTCACCGGACGCTTCTTCGTCTACACCACCACCGGCGTCCTCGTCGCCACCTACACCGTCACCGACCCGAGCGAGCCGACGCTGGTCAACGACGAGGTCGTCGCGGCCAACGGCGACGTCTACATCACCGACTCCTACCGGGCCGTCGTCTACCGCATCCCGGCCGCCGAGGTGAACGCTCCCGCCTCCGGCACCCACCGGACCCTGCAGGTGGCCTACCACCTACCCGACTACGTGGCCGGCACGTCCAACGCCAACGGCATCACCACCGCCCCCGACGGCCGGTCCCTGATCATCGGCTACTGGGCCAGCGGGGCGCTCTACCGGCTCACCCTCGCCACCGGCGCCGTCCGCAAGATCGACGGAGCTTCCCTGACCAGCGCCGACGGCATCGCGCGGCAAGGAAACACCCTCTACATCGACCGCTCCGTCGACAACAAGGTCGCGACCGTACGGCTCTCCCACGACACCACCCGGGCCACCGTCGTCTCCGAACGCACCTACCCGGGCATCGACACCCCCACCGGCGTCGCCATCAGCGGCGACCGGCTGCTGGTCACCAACTCCCAAATGGACACCTACTTCGACGGCACCCCACTGGAAAGCCCCGTGTTCACCGTCGAAAACCTGCCCCTGCACTGAGCCCGCCCGGTGCTCACCCGAGATGTCGGATGAGCGGACGGCCTCGCACCGGTCCGCAGGACGCCTGGGCAAGGTGGGCAGGCGGCCGTGGAACCGGACCACACGATCACTGAGGTCTCGTGGCGCGGTAGCTGCCGGGCGTCCGGCCCATGGTGCGGGTGAAAGTTTCGACGAACGCGCTCGGGGTGGCCCAGCCGCACCGGTGCGCGGTCCGGGTGACGCTGGCCCCTTCCGCGAGCTCGATCATCGCGTGGAACACGCGGACCGTCGTGCGCCACTGCGGGTAGGTGGTCCCGAACTCGAGGCGGAACAGCCGGGACAGTGTGCGCTCGCTGGTCCCGGTGCGACGGGCCAGCCACGCCGTCGTGCGGGGCCGGCTGAGGTCGTCGGTGACGAGCCGGCACGCGTGGGCCAGCCGGGGGTCGCGGGCCTCGGGCAACGTCAGCGGCCGGCCGTCGGCCCGGCGGAGCCGGTCGCGCAGCACCGCGTGGATGCGGTCGGCTTCGGCGGTTCCGAGATCGGGTTCGGTGGCGGCGACGAGCAGTTCGCGCAGCAGGGCGCTGACGCCGATGACCGCGGGCGCAGCGCCGTCCAAGGGCGCGTCGTCGGTCGGGAACATCAGGGTGAGCACGTCGGAGTCGCCGTAGACGCGGTGCTCGTGCCAGGTGCCGGCCGGCATCCAGACGGCACGGTCGGCGCAGGCCACCCACGTGCCGTGGTCGGTGTGGACCGCCAGCACGCCCCGGTGGACGTACACCAGCTGGTGTTCGTCGTGGCGATGGCGCTCGATGACCTGCCCGGCCGCGTGCCGGTGGCGGTTTTCTGACACAAGAAGACAGATTATCGGAAGTGCGACAGGGGTGGCTCCTGCGAGCGTGACCGCATGACGACCAGTCCGCCGAAGAACCGCTTGCGCCGCATCGCGATGGACACCCGGCCGCTGTCCCACCACGTGTTCCGCCGGACGTTCTTCGGTCAAAGCGCCGCGGTCATCGGAACGATGGTCACCGAAGTCGCCGTTCCGGTGCAGGTCTACGACCTCTCGCACTCCTCGTTCGACGTCGGTCTCGCCGGGCTGGCCGGCCTCGTCCCGATTCTCGTGTTCGGGCTCTACGGCGGCGCGATCGCCGACGCCGTGGACCGGCGGCGGCTGTACCTGGCCTCGTCCGCGCTCACCTGGACGGTCACGCTGGCACTCTTCGCCCAGGCACTGGCCGGGGCCCGGTCGGTGCCACTGATCCTCGCGCTCGTCGCCGTCCAGTCCGGCGGCTTCGCCGTCTCCTCCGCGGTCCGCGGCGCCATCACCCCCGCCCTCGTCCCACCGGGGATGGTGCCCGCCGCCAACTCGCTCACGTTCACCGCCTCGACGGTCGGACAGGTGCTGGGCCCCCTCCTCGCCGGAGTCCTTCTCGGACTCCCTGACGGATTCTGCTACGCCTACGGCGCCGACGCGGTGCTGTTCACGGCGGCGCTCTACGCCACCTTCCGGCTCCCGCCGCTGCCCGCGGCGGACCCGATCGGCCACCCCGGGCTGCGGTCGGTCCTCGACGGCCTGCGCTTCCTCGGCGGCCGCCGGGTCCTGCTGATGTCATTCCTGGTCGACATCGCCGCGATGGTGCTGGCCATGCCGACCGCCCTGTTCCCCCAAGCCGCCGAGACACGGTGGCACGGCGGAGTCGGCCTGCTGTACTCCTCGATCGCGGCCGGCTCGGTCCTCGCCGGACTGTCCAGCGGCTGGATCGGCCGGGTGCGGCGCCAAGGCGTCGCCCTCACCGCGGCGGTGGCGGTCTGGGCAGGCGCCGTCGCCCTGGCCGGCCTGGCCCCGAGCCTGTGGCTGGCGGTGCCCCTGCTCGTCGTCGCCGGCGCGGCCGACCTCGTCAGCGCGGTATACCGGCAAACGATCCTGCAGACCGCCGTCCCCGACCGGCTGCGCGGCCGCCTGCAGGGCGTGTACACGGTCGTCGTCGCCGGCGGTCCCCGCCTGGGCGACCTCCGCGCCGGGGCCATGGCCTCGGCGCTGCCGCTGGCGGTGGCGTGGTCCGGCACCGCGCTGGCGTGCGTGGCCCTCGTCCTGGCCGGCGCCCTCCTGGTGCGGCCGTTCT
Source organism: Amycolatopsis sp. NPDC005003 (assembly GCF_053600695.1). Taxonomy (NCBI): domain Bacteria; kingdom Bacillati; phylum Actinomycetota; class Actinomycetes; order Pseudonocardiales; family Pseudonocardiaceae; genus Amycolatopsis; species Amycolatopsis sp. NPDC005003. The sequence continues at coordinate 47,201 of NZ_JBSGAI010000008.1, forward strand.
GGCGCTACACCGCCGCTGACCGCTGAGCGCACCCTATCCCCCACGCACGCTCGAACTGCCGAGCCCGCGCAGCGCACGAGGCCCGGCTCGGGGAGGTCAAGGGTATCGACACGAATGGATTGGTACTCCATACTCGAATGGAGCGCCAATCCATAACCGACCGGTGACGGCCCGACACTGTGCCGTAGGGGGATGAGGAAGGTCATGAACACCGTGCACCACCCGATCGCGATCGGCCGCGTCGGCCTCGGCGGGCCTGTCCCTCGCCCGTGCGGAACTCCTCGGAGAGGTCGGCGTCGGCGGGCGCGCGTCCCCGGGGTCACGCACCTGGGTGGTGCTGCCCACCTGATGCCGCCGCCCGGCGACGGTGCGAACCCGGCGATGGTCGACGGCGCCGAACCGGGCAAGGCCATCGCTGCCTACCCGGGCGACTTCGAGGCGGCTCCGACCGCCTGCGAGCAGGCGCTGTTCGCGCGCACTGCTGCCGACCAGGCCGGATGACATCGATGTCGGAGATCGCCACAGACTGGGTGCCATCCTGGACCCAGGCCATGACGGACTACCGCGGTGAGGACGACGAACCACCCTTCGACGATGCCACTGTCCGGATGACGGTGCCGGCGAGCGTCGGCGGCAGCCAGGTACGGGTGGAACTGAGCAACCGCTTCGGAGACGGCCCCGTGCGGATCGGACGGTGCGCGATCGGAGCCGGCGGACAGTTCGCCGAGGTCTCCTTCGAAGGGAAGCTCTCGACCGAGATCGCGGTCGGCGAGTCACGCTGGACCGACCCGGCGGACGTGGCGGTCAGCCACGGCGGCCAGGTCGTCGTCGACGTGTATCTGCCCGACCCGACCCCCTACGCGTCCGCGAACGGATTCACCTTCGCCCGGTCGCTTCCCGGCGACTTCGCGGGCTCACCCGAGTTCCCCGCCGCCGGCACCGGCCCCGCACCCGAGCCCGACGGGACCGGCTGGTCGCTGCCGGCAGGCGGTCCGTTCCTGCGTACCGTCGAGGTCGCCGGAGCCGGCGCGAAGGCGGTGGTCGTCTGCCTCGGGAGCTCCAGCACCGCGATGGGGTGGCCGCAGTACACCGCCACCCTGCTGCCCGCCGACGCCGAGGTCGCCGTCGTCAACCGCGGTATCGCCGGCAACCGGCTTCTCCTGGACGCGCCACCGCGGACTCCGGCGTGGGGCAGGTCCGGGTTGTCCCGGTTCGACGAGGACGTGCTCGAGACCCGCGGCGCGACGCACCTGGTGATTGCTTACAACAGCAACGACTGGGGCCTTCCCGGCAGGATCACGCCGCCGGCGGAGATGCCGACCGTCGCCCAGCTGATCGGCGGCTACCGAGAACTCGGGGAACGGGCCCGAAAGGAAGGGCTCGCCGTGGTTCTCGCCACCGTCACCCCACTCGGCCCGGAGGTCGCGGGCGAGCCCGGACGAGAGGACTTCCGCCTCGCCGTCAACGAATGGATCCGCACTTGCGGGCACGACTTCGTCGACTTCGACGCTGCGATCCGTTCCCCAGCGGACCCTTCCCGCCTCGCGGACGAGTACGCCGCTACCGACCGCACCCACCCCAACGTCAACGGGTCCAAGCGCCTCGCCCGGGCGATGGCCGAAGCCCTGACCAGGTTGCGGCTCTGAACCACGGGCGGGGCGCCCGGCAGCTGACCACGCCGACCGTGCGTGGTGTCGATCCGCTGCCCGCCGGGGAAAGCGTCCGCCTCGGTGCCCGCGTGCCGCGAAGCCCGCGACCTACCGGGCGACGTGCCGGCCGGCTCGTCGACGCGGTGATCGAGGACGGAACCGTGCTCGCCGCCATCGCCCTTCCGTCCGAAGCGGACGAACCGAAGGTGGCTGATGCTCAGCGGCAGATAGAGCAGCGGGTGCCGAAGTTCGAGCCCACAGCGGCGAGCGCGCGACGACGTGCGACTACGCCGCGCGCGGTGGCTGCCACGGTCGCGGCGGCGGTCAGCCCGCCGAGGACGGAAACAAGCTCATGTGCTGCTCCGGAAGGAGATCACCTGCGGGCGGTTCATCCGGCCACCTCGGGAGTCAAGGTGCGGACGGCGGTGCGGGTGGAGGCGAGGAAGTCGCGGGTGGCGATGTGCCCGAGGTAGCCGTCGGGTCGGACGAGCAGCAGCGTGTCGCCTTCGATTCCGTAGCTGGTGCGGAAGCTGCCTGGTCCGTCGACGGTGATCCGCCGCAGCGGCGCTCCCGCGGTGGGCCAGTCGAGTTCGGCGCTTGCCGCGGCGGCCTGCGGGCCGTATGCGACGAGGGTGAAGTGCGGTCCGCGGTAGGTGTCGAACAGCCGTGAGCCGCCCAGGTCGGCGTCCGGTGCGCGATCGCCGACGTGCAGCGTCGTCGTGCGGTCGGCTCCGGCCGGGGCGAGCGGGCCGCCGTGGTAGGTCAGGGAAAGCTGCTGCTCGTCCTTGCCTCGGCGCAGGCTGGAGGGATCCAGTTTGGCGAGTCCTTCGTATTTCTTCGTGGACAGGCCGAGTACCCCGGCGGCGATGGGCAGGCGTTCGGCTTCGTAGCTGTCGAGCAGCCGGGGGTCGGCTCCGGCGAGGACCTGGGCGAGTTTCCAGCCGAGGTTGTAGGCGTCCTGGATGCCGGTGTTGAGGCCCTGCGCGCCGGCCGGGGTGTGCACGTGCGCGGCGTCACCGGCGAGGAACACTCGCCCGCGGCGGTACGCCTCGACCAGGCGGATGTTGGGCCGGAACACCGACCGCCACTGGATGTCGCGCACGGCGATGTGCCGGTTCCGGGTGTGTGCCCGGATCCGCCGGGTGATCGCCTCCTCGCCCTCGGGCGGTTCTTCGCCCGGGGCCAGCCTGATCATCCACTGGTACAGGTCGGTGTGCGGGAGCGGGCAGGCGCCGGTGAACCGGCCTTTGACGCCCGGCCAGACGTGCCAGCGATCCCGGGAGAGGCCGGTGGTGACGGCGTCGACGATGAGCATCCGGTCCTGCTCGTCGGTCTCGCCGAGGAACCCCAGATCGAGGTGTTTGCGGACGGCGCTGGAACCGCCGTCGGCGCCCACGAGGTAGCGGGCGGTGATCCGTTCGGTGCCGTCGTCGCCGAGCACGGTCGCGGTGACCGACGTGTCGTCCTGGTCGAACCCGGTGAGTTCGCGGCCGTATTCGACCTTGCCGCCCAGCTGCTCGAGCCGGTCGTGCAGCACGGCGTCGGTGCGGGACTGGGGCATCAGGCGGGTGTTCGGGTACGGGACGTCGGCGGCGGCTTCGCGGTTGCGGAACATCCGCCACGGCACGGCGACCGGGCCCAGGTGAATACCCAGCCGGGGGTAGTCGCTGCTGCCGGCGAGGACGTCGTCGAGCGCGCCGAGGTCGTCGAACACCTCGAGTGTGCGGGGCTGGATGCCTTTGGCGCGGGAACCGTCGAAGGAGTGCGGCGCTTTGTCGATGATCCGGACGGCGAGGCCGCGGCGGGCCAGGTCGATGGCAAGGGTGGTGCCGGCCGGGCCGGCCCCGGCGATCAGGACGTCAAGGGTGGTGTCGTTCATGGTTCGAGCCGTTCCGGATGGGGAACGGCGAACGACGCAAGCAGGTCGCCGACATCGTCCGGCCGTTCGTAGGGGGCCATGTGGCCGCATTCGGTGATCACGTGGGTTTGCCGGGGGCGCAGCAGGTCCCGCACGGTGTCGAGGTGGGTGATCGGGGTGACCCGGTCGTCGTCGCCCCACACCAGCAGCACCGGCAGCCCGAGATTGCCCGTGCTGCGGAACAGGTCCTGCCGCTCGTACAGCGGAAAGTCCTGAAGGGTCTGGAAGAACGCGTACAGGGAGCCTTCGTAGCGGTAGGCGTCCTGCACCATCGCGACCAGTCGGGCGGACAGCTCGGGGTCGCGGACGTTGTGCCCGAGATGGCCTTCCAGCAAGCGGCGGCCGAAGCGGCGGGCGATGAAACCGGCGATGACGTCGTTGCGCAGCAACCGCTGCGGCAGCGGCCGCGCACCCAGCCCGGCCGGGCCCACGATCGTGAGCGTGGCCACGGTCGCCGGGGCCCGGTTCGCGTAGGCCATCGCGACCAGGGCACCCATCGACGTGCCGACGACGTGGTGCGGACCGGTCAAGCCCAGCGCGGCGGTGAGCTCGGCCAGCTGCCGGACGAACAACGCCTCGTCGTAGCGGCCCCGGACCCGGTCCGAATAGCCACGGCCGTAGCCGCTGCAGGCCAGGGTGCGCAGACCGCGGGCGTGCAGCCGCGCGGCGAGTGCGTCCCAATAGGACAGTGGAATCGTGATCCCGCCGACCAGCACGACGAGCTCACCGCCCGCGGGGCCGGTCAGCTCGTAGTGCGTCACCCCGTCGGACAGGGTGACAAAGCTGCCCCGGAGGGTCGGCCGCGTGGCCGCATCCAGCCTGCGGTCCTCATCGGCGGCTACGAAGTACCTCATTGCAGGAACTCCTTGATCGCCTTCGCCACCCACTCCGGGTCTTCTTCCGGCAGGAGGTGGCCGCCGTCGGCGTGGACGCGCTCCTGGGCGCCGGGGATGTCGCGGGCGAAGTGCTGGCCGTCGACCTCGGCGCTGCGCAGCACCAGCGTCGGGACGGCGATCTTCGGGATGTCGCCGCTGCGGTCGGGCTGGCCGGTGTTGGCGAAGTCGACGAAGGCCGCGCGGTTTCCGGGGCGGCTGGTCAGCGCGTGCACCCGGTCGACCATGGCGTCGTCGACGATCGCGGAGTTCGCGCCGACCGCGTCCCGCAGCCCGCGTTCGGTCGCACTGCGCGGCAGCCACCGCCGCACCAGGGGGCGCAGCAGCGGGTTCCGGGCCAGCCGCAACCCGGCGGGCAGCGTCTTCTCCGGATAGCCCGTGGCGTTGACCAGCACCAGCGCATCCACCCGCTCGGGGGCATCCAGGGCGAGGTTCCAGGCGATGTTGCCGCCCAGCGAATTGCCCGCCAGCGCGAAGTGCGGCACCTCGAGGGCGGTCAGGAAGCGGGCGATCGTGCGTGCGTAGGTCCGGACGCGGTAGTCGCGGTCCGGCCGCGAGCCCGTCCGCCCGAAGCCGGGCAGGTCCGGGCGGATCACGTCGAAAGACGACGACAACAGCTCCGCCACCCGCCCGAAGCCCTCCAACGACGACCCGCTGCCGTGCAGCAGCACCACCGCAGGGCCCCGGCCCGCGCGGACGTAGTGGATGCGCTGGCCGTCGATGGCCAGTGACTGCGTGGTCTCCATAATGGCAACAGTGTTGCCGTTATTGTTCGGCGTGTCAACAGCGGCCATAATCACCGGGTGACAAGCTCGTCCTCGCCGGCCGCGGCCGCCCGCCGGTCCCGCGGCCGTCCCGCCGTCCCGCTCGACCGGATCCTCGCCGCGGCATTGCAGCTCGTCGACGAGGAAGGCGCCGAGGCGCTGTCCATGCGGACCCTCGCCCAGCGGCTCGAATCCGGCACGGCCACCCTCTACCGCCACTTCGGCAACCGGGCGGCGTTGATCACCCAGGTGATCGACCGGGTCTTCGGCGAGGTCCAACTCGATCCCGAGGCCTTGGCCGAGCTGCGCTGGGACCGGGCTTGCCGGGCCGTCGCCCAGGCGATGTTCGACACGCTGGGCCGGCACCCGAAGCTCGCACCCCTGCTGATCGAGCAGACCCCGACCGGACCGAACGCCATGATGCTGCGCGAACGCTGCCTGGCCGTCCTGCTTGACGGGGGTCTCCCGCCGAACGTCGCGGCGCGCGCCTACGCCACCCTCTCCCGGTACGTCCTCGGCTTCGCCATCCAGCTCACCGGAACCGGGAACAACGCCGAACAAGCGCGAGCCTCGGCACACTTCCACGGCCTGCCGCCCGCGGACTTCCCAGCCACCCACGCGGTAGCGGACTCCTTGCCGGTGCCACTGGAAGACGAGTTCACCTTCGGGCTGGAGCTGATCGTCGACGGGCTGCGTCAGCTGCACGCTCATGCCGGCTGACAGGGAGGACCCCGACACACCCGAAAGCTTGCCCACAGGTTGACACCCAGCCGAATAACGGCTCGAGCAGCTCGGCAGGCACGATCCCCGCGCCCGGTTCCGAGTCCCGTCGGAGGAGGGGCGCGCCCGCCGAATGGCGTGATTTCAGCCGGTCTCGCAGGCGGCTGGGAGATGAGGTCACCGCGGTCCGTCGAGAGGTCGGCTGAACTCACCCTCGCGAGCGCCGCACCGGAGTTCACAAGCTGTTCCAGAAGTCGAGCAGCATGGCAGCCGCCCGTGCCGGGTCGTCGAGCATCCACCAGTGGCCGAGCCCGTCGAGTTCGACCGTGAACGTTTCCGACGTCCGGTCGGAGCCGCTCGTCGCCTGCACCGGCATGGGCGAAGACTGGACCGGCTTCTGGCGGCTCGAACCCCGCGACGGCGGCGATCCGGCCACACTGGGACCCACCCTCGCCGACACCTACGACGACAAACTCGAAGCTATCGCCGAGGACACTGCCATCGCGGTCGTCCCCGCCGATGACCGGCGTTTCACCCTGCGTCCCGACCTGATCGCCGTTCCCATCGACGGGGCCGAGCCCAGCCAGGTCGTCGTCGCCGGCCGCGCCGGGGAGACCAACCCGCTCGTCGCGGAGTTCGTCCGTTCCGCGCAGAAGCTGCTCGTCCGCGATGCCGCTCGTGCATGACCAGGTGCGAAACAGGTCTTGGACGCGGGCGCCGGCCGCCGGTTCGCTGGTGGCATGACCGTTGACTACCGCGCCCAGACCGTGCTGCTCACGGGAGCGAGCTCCGGTATCGGAGCTGCGTTCGCCCGGACACTGGCCGCGCGCGGCGCGAACCTCGTGCTCGTCGCCCGCCGCGCCGACCGGCTGACCTTGCTGGCCGAGGAACTCCGCCGCGCCACCGACGCCCGCATCGACGTGATCCCGACGGACCTCGCCCGGCCCGACGCCGCCGAGGAACTGCACCACGCGGTCACCGAGCAGGGCCTCCACGTCACCGGCCTGATCAACAACGCCGCGTCCGGATCGTTCGCCCCATTCCTCGAATCCGAACCCGGCCGCCTCTCCGCCGAGATCGCCGTGGGCGCCCTGGCACCGGTACGGCTGGCGGCCGCCTTCCTCCCCGGCATGGTGAACGGCCGCCACGGCTTCGTCATCAACGTCGCCAGCGTGTCCGCCTACCTGCCTTCGCCCCGGATGGCGGTCTACGGCGCCACGAAAGCGTTTTCCCTCAGCTTCACCGAGTCACTGTGGGCCGAGCTGCGCGGCACCGGCGTCACCGTGTTCGCCGTCTGCCCCGGCGCCACCGCCACCGAATTCACGTCGGGCATGGGCCCGGGCGCGGCCGTGCTGACCGCCGGAAAACTACGCACCCCCGACAACGTCGTCACGACCGCACTGAACCACCTGGAGAGCCACAACCCGGGCCCCGTGGTCATCGACGGCCGCGCGAACCGCCTCGGCGTGCTCGCGAGCCGGCTCCTGAGCCGCCGGCGAGCCGCCCTGACGATGACGCGTGTCTTCGATCCCCGTCGCGTAACCGTCCGGTAGCTCTGTGCACGGCTGGAGCGCTGCGGCGGAATCGTGGAGAGTCAGGACCGTTGTCGACCTGGCGCCGAGTGTCCGCTGTGGACTCGAGGTCCCGCCGCAGCCGGGCGGGCGGCCACGTTGCCGACTCCTCGATCTCGGCGGCGCGTTGCGAGGAGTCGGCGTACATCGGCGTTTCGACGCCCGTACGCGGCAGCAGCGGCTCGATCCGGGTCTACGCCGTGATCGATGCTCGGCTCTCACAGGGCCAACGCCTCGGTCGGGGTGAGCCGGGACGCTCGCACGGACGGGTAGACCCCCGCGGCCGCGCCGATGAGCAGCGCGCCGGCCAATCCACCGGCCAGGGTCTCCGGTTGTATCACCAGCGGCCACTGTTGGCGGAGCACGTAGGCCGCACTGGTGCCGATGCCCAGGAGCAGGCCGAGGCCGCCGCCCAGACCGGACAGAACCACTGCCTCGGTGAGGAACTGGCCGCGGATGTGGCCGCGGGTGGCGCCCAGGGCCCGGCGGAGACCGATCTCGCCGCGGCGCTCCAGCACCGAGATCACCATCGTGTTGGCCACCCCGACGCCGCCGACGAGCAACGCGACTCCGGCCAGTCCCAGCAGGAGCCCGGAGAACGCTGTGTCGGTGGCCCGTTTCGCGGCCAGCACCTCGGACGGCTTGGTCACCTGCACAGCGTCGGGCCGCTCCGGGTTGGCCGTGCGGGGCAGGATCGAGCGCACGTCCTCGACGGCGGACTCGGCGGCTTGGACGTAGAGCAGGCTGGGGTTGCCGTCGAACCCCGGAAAGGCTTGAGCCGCGGCCCATCCCACCAGCGCCGACCGATCCAGCTCCGGGTAGAGCGGCAGCGGATCGAGCACGCCGATCACCGTGAACCAGCTGCCGCCGAGGTAGACCTGCGGGGCCGGTTCCCGCGCCAGATCGGGAACCCCCAGCCGCGCTGCGGCGACGGCACCCAGGACGACGGTGGGAAAGCGCTCGGTGGCCGCGTCGAGGAACCGCCCGGACCCGACGTGCCCCCGGACCGCGGACAGCAACCCGAGGTCGCTGGCCAGGACGGTTACTCCGGTCACCTCGGCGGGGTCCGAGTGGTCGGTTCGGGTGATCCGGGCCGGGGTCTTGCCCACCGCCTGCACCTCGGTCACCGGGCCGATCCGGCGCACCATGGCGGTGGATTCCCGTGGCAGCGGCACCGGTGGCCGGAGCTGGACGGGCGAAGACACCACGAGGACATTGGTGCCCAGTGCGGAAAGCTGAGCGGCCAGCGCCTGTCGGCTCGACGCCGGGATCGTGGTCACCAGGACCAGCGTGGCGATGCCGATGGAGATGCCCACCGCCGACAGCGCGGCGCGGGCCTTGCGCGTGCGCAGGCCGATCAGGCCGACCGAGAGCAGGTCACGGAGGTTCACCGCACACCGCCGGCGGTGTCACGGACGAGCCGGCCGTCGCGGAGCTCCAGCCGTCGAGGCAGCCTGGCCGCGATGTCCCGGTCGTGGGTGATCACGGCGACGGTCGTCCCCTCGCCGTTCAGGCTGCGCAGCAGCTCGAGCACGGTCGCCCCGGTCGCGGTGTCCAGGGCGCCGGTCGGCTCGTCGGCGAGCAGCAGCGCCGGCTGTTTGACCACGGCGCGGGCGATCGCCACCCGCTGCCGCTCCCCACCCGAGAGCTGACCGGGCCGGTGATCGGCGCGGTGGGCCAAGCCGACCCGCTCCAGCGCAGCCAGTGCCAGTGCCCGGCGACGGCGGTGCGGTATCCCCGCGTAGAGCAGGCCGGTGGCCACGTTCGCGGCCGCGCTCAGGCCGTCGATGAGGTGGAACTGCTGGAACACGAAGCCGATGCGGCGGCCGCGCAGCGCGGACAGTTCCCGGTCGGACAGGGCGGCGACGTCCTGGCCGTCCACCTCGACGGTGCCCGACGTCGGCCGGTCCAGCGTACCCATCACGGTGAGCAGAGTGGACTTGCCGGAGCCGGACGGCCCCACGATCGCGAGGAGTTCGCTCGCCCGGATCGTCAGGTCGACACCGTCGAGCGCGCGCACCCCGCCCGGGTAGGTCATGCCGGCCCCGCGGACGGCGAGTACCGGGGTCACGACGCGGTCACCACGATCATGCCCTCGTCCACGCCGGCGCCGCTGACCTCCACCATGCCCTGGGCGAACAGCCCGGTCGTGACCGGTACCAGCGCGCCGCCGGGAGGTTGAAGCGCATACCCGCCCTCCTTCAGCGCGAGCAGCGCGCCGACGGCGACCGCGAGCACGCCGTGTCTGCTCGTGGCCGGGAACGCGACCTGCACGGACGCCGAGTCCAGGGAACCGGCCTTCGCCGGATCGTCCAGGGCGACGACGAGATCCACCCGCTGCGAGGCCGGTGAGCCGTCACCGCCGCCATCGGAGGAGTTGCCGCCCTTGGCCACCGTCCCCACCGAGCTGACCGAACCGCCGGCTGTGCTCCCGTCGGGCATCTTGACCGTCACCTTGTCCCCGGCCTTGTGCGAGCCGACATCGGTCGCGTCGATCTCGACAGTGACGGACTTGGTCGTGGCGCTCACCTGGAACAGCGAGTTCGTCGCCGGATCGCCGAGCTGCGCCTGGATCGCGCCCACGCGCACCGGGCCCCCGAAAACGACCACGTCTCCCACGTCCACCACACCGGTGGGCTCCACGCCTTGGGCGGTCTGCCACCGTTTGATCGCGTCGATCAGGGATTGCGTGAGGACCGCTTCGCCCTTGCCGGCGCGGGGCTGCGCGCCGATGCGGTACCCGAGCGTGGTGAGGTTGTCCGCGACCAGTTTGACGTCCTTGCCGGCCAGGTCAGGGCTGTCGAGCTTGCGATACAGCGGGGTGCTGCCGAAGAACAGCACGACCGGCTTGTCGTTGACGCGGTAGAGCTGGCCGCCCCGGTCGACCGTCGCGCCGGTGGCGGGCAGCCAGGTCACGACATCGGGGCTGGTTCCCTTGATCATCCGGGTGTTGCCGTAGCCGAGCTTCCCCGCCGTGGAAGTACTGGTGGACAGGTCCGTCCGGCGCACCTGCGTGGTGCCGGGCGCCGCCGGCGCCGCCGACGTCGGCTGAGCGGGCGCGGTGCCGAACCACCAGGCTCCGCCTCCCGTGACCGCCGCGACCGCGGCCACGACGGTGATCGTGATCGTCTTACCCCGCACGGTAGGCTTCCTTGCGGCAGTCGAACTGCACTTTGGCCTGCTCGTCCTGGGACATCGTCGGTTGGCCGTCGTAGTTCCAGCCGCCACCGTTGGGCAGCGGGGTGACCTTCAGGCCGTGGTTGTTGAGGCAGGCGATCTCCTTGCGGTAGCCGTCCAGGTAGTGCGGGTTGGTGTCGGGTGAAAGTTCCGGCGCGGGCAGCGGCTTGATGGGTTCGCACTGGTCGAAGGCGCCGTCGTAGGCCGGGTTCCGGCCCCGGATCGTGGCTTCGCTGTCTTTCGGTGCGAGTGTCCCCGGTTCCTTCTCGACGTAGGGGACACCGTGGTCCTTGAGACACTTCCAGTACACCTGGGTCCAGCCCCACCATTCGGCGTCGGTGGTGTCGAGCGTCTGGTGCGGGTGGCGGTCCACTGTGGACCCGGTGGTCGCCCCGGTGCTCGCCGAAGTCTTGCCGGTGGGCAAGGAGGCCACGTTCGGCGCTGGTTCAGGCGAGCCTCCGCAGGCCGCGGTCGCGCACAGCGCCGCCGCCACGCACAGGCTCAGCTTCAGCCGTCGGGAAAAACTGCATCTCGGGGGGTCCGGGTGGCGGAGCCCCCGGCCCGGGGCGAAGCCCCGGTCGTCACTGCTCGTCATGGGAACAGCTTTGGTGGATCTCGTCAGCATCCGGTTAAGGCGCTGTTCGAATGATGTCCGCGGCGAATACGTTGGGGCGATGTCTTCCCGTGTACTCGTCGCCGAGGATGATCCCCACCAGGCCCAGGTGATCCGCCTCTACCTGGAAGGTGAAGGGCACACCGTCGAAGTCGTGCACGACGGTCAGGAGGCGCTGGCGTGCGCTCGCGCGCGCCGGCCCGACCTGCTGGTACTCGATGTGATGCTGCCGGGGATGGACGGCCTCGACGTCTGCCGCACCCTGCGCACCGAGTCCGACGTCCCAGTGCTCGTGCTGACCGCGCGCGACTCCGAGTACGACCTGCTGCGCAGTCTCGACCTCGGGGCCGACGACCACATGACCAAGCCCTACAGCCCCCGCGAACTGGTGGCACGCGCGCGGACGCTGCTGCGCCGGACGCGATTCGGGGCACAGACCGGCTTTCTGTCGCGGGTCGGGGATCTGGTGGTCGACCGGCAGCGGCACACCGTCCATCTCGCAGGCCGGCCGGTGGAGTGCACCCATGCCGAGTTCGCGCTGCTCGAGGTGTTTTCCGGCCAGCCGGACCGCGCGTTCACCCGGGAGCAGCTGCTGGAGCTGACCCGGGGCACCGACGCCTACATCACGACCCGGACCATCGATGTGCACATGCTCAACCTGCGCCGCAAGATCGAGCGTGACCCGGCCCGCCCGGCTCGCTTGGTGACGGTGTACGGCGTCGGGTACAAGCTCACTGATGCGGACTAGGTTCGCCCGCCACCGCGGCCTGGTGGTCCGGCTGACGGGGGTTTCCGCACTGATCGCCGTCAGCTCCATCGCCGCGACGGCGTGGCTGGCGGCCGAAAGCACGACCGAGGCAATCCGCCGGGAACAAGGGCGAGCGTTGTCCGCCGACGCGTCCGTCTACGACGAGCTGATCGGCTATGCGTCGCGCAACCCGGCCTGGAGCGGCGCCGGCGACACCGTCCGCCTGCTGGCGGCGAAAACCGGCCGCCGAATCGTGCTGACGACGCCCGCGCGGGCAGCGATCGCCGACTCCGCCGGCGGCGCGGTGGCGCTGCCCGAGCAGCCCCGCGCGGTGGTCGACCCGCTCCACGTGGACCCGGCGTTGCTGCCCGGTACCTCACCCGGCGGAATCGATTCCCGCGTGGTCGGGCCGTACGCCCTGACCGCAGACGAACGCATCAGCCTGCAGACGGCGGCCGCCCTGGCGCAATTCTGCCTGCAGGACACGGGAGTTCCCGCACAGGTCCGGGAACTGCCGTCGGGACGGCCGGTCGTCAGCCCGCCCAGTGGCAACTTCGTCCGCACCCAGTGCAACACGGACGCACTGGATCAGCCCACCCCGACCGAATCCAGGGCGCTCGCCGAGCTGAACACGCTGGTCGCCACCTGCCTGAGCCACCAAGGCGCCACCGAGCCCGCCGTGGTCACGCTCGGCTTCGCCGTGACAGGCAACCAAACGTGGGCGGCGAAGTCGTGCGCGGACTCCGCACGCCGGGCACAACTGGCCGGGTACGTCGCCCCGCCCGCACTGCTGTTCGTGCTCGGTCCCGACGGAGAGCCCCGGTCCGGGTTCCCGCTGTCGGCCGCGAATTCCGCCCGCATCACCCTGCTGACGCTGGGGGTGGTCGGACTGGCCATGCTCGTCATGGTGGCCGTCACCTCCCGTCTGGCCCGGCCCCTGCGCGCGCTCACCGAAGCCGTGCGCCGGGAGCAGCGCGCACCAGTGACCTCCCGGGACGAAATCGGCTACCTGGCCGAGGCGTTCAACACGCTGGTGAAGCGCCGCGAACAGATCGAGCAGCAACGACGCACGATGATCAGCGACATCGCCCACGAACTGCGCAATCCGCTCAACGCCGTCCGCGGCCGGCTGGAAGCAGCCGAGGACGGGCACCTCCCACTGGACCGCGCGCTGACCCACTCCCTCCTGGAAGACACCGCGTTGCTCCACCACATCATCGAAGACCTGCGGGACATCGCGGACGCCGACGCCGGGCAGTTGCGGATCCATCCCGAAGCGATGCGGGTCACCGACCTCGTCGACCAAGTCATCGTCGCGCACGCCCCGGACGCCCCGGACGTCACCCTCACCGCCGCCGTGGCCGACCCGGACCTCGTGCTGATCGCGGATCCGGTGCGCCTGCGCCAGGCCATCGGCAACCTCGTGGGCAACGCGCTGCGGTACACCCCACCGGGTGGGCAGGTCACGGTACGCGCGGCGGCCGACGGCGACGAAGTCGTGTTCGAAGTCGCCGACACCGGAGCCGGCATCCCGCCCGAAGACCTGCCGTTCGTGTTCGACCGGTTCTGGCGCGCCGACAAGTCCCGTGCCCGGCAAACCGGCGGCAGCGGGCTGGGTTTGGCCATCGTGCGGGACCTGGTCACCGCGCACGGCGGCACGGTCGCCGTCAGCTCGCCCTCGGGTGCGGTGTTCACCCTGCGACTACCACGGTCCGGCCCTGCGGAACGCCAAAGCCCTCGGGGACGCTGATGAGCGCCGTGCATCACGGCGTCCCCGACCGGCATTGGACCGCCCCGGAGCCGGTCACCGATAGTGCTGGGCATGGGCGCAGAAGCCGTGACGGAGGTTCGCCGATGACCAGCTCCCCAGCACCCGGAACCGCCGAGCCGGCCCGTGCCGCCTCGCCGTTGACGATCAGCGAGCAGGGCGCGTTCTGGGTCGGTGCCGGGCGCAAGCCGACCGAGGCCGGGACCGCCGCCGAGGCCGCGATGTACGTCCAGTACCAGATCCCGGCCGATCTCCGGCATCCGCTGCCCGTGGTGATGGTTCACGGGGGCGGTGGCCAGGGCACGGACTACCTGTCGACGCCGGACGGGCGCCCCGGCTGGGCCACCCGGTTCCTCCAGGCCGGTTACGCCGTGTACGTGGTCGACCGTCCAGGTCACGGGCGCTCCCCCTACCACCCCGATGTCCTCGGGCCCATGAAGGGCGCGGCGCCGACCTACGAGTTCATCCGCTGGCTGTTCTGCGACGGGGCGGGGCGACCCGGTAGCCAATGGCCCGGCAGCGGCGAGATCGGCGACGATTCCGCGCTGGACCAGTTGATGGCGAGCCAGGGACCCGCGTTGCCCACGTTCACCGGGAACGAGGAGCAGATGCGGCGTTGCGGGGCCGAGTTGCTCGACCGCATCGGGCCGGCTGTGCTCATCACCCATTCGATGGGCGGCCCCTTCGGGTGGCTCGTGGCCGACGCCCGGCCCGGGCTGGTCAAGGCGATCATCGCGGTGGAGCCGATCGGGCCGCCGTTCACCGAGCTGCCCGGCTTCGGCCGGCTGGACTGGGGCCTCACCGCGGCCCCGATCACCTACGAGCCGCCGGTCCGGGATCCGCAAGAGCTGCGCACCAAGCCCCGGGCAGCCGGAGCCGACGGGTTGCCGGACTGCCTCGTGCAGGACGAACCCGTCCGGTCCCTGCCCCACCTGAAGGGCATCCCGATCGCCGTCGTCGTGGCCGACACTTCGCCGTTCGCGCCGTCCGGGCACGGCGTCGCCGATTATCTGGCGCAGGCCGGTGCGGACGCCGAGCTGCTGCGCCTGCCGGAGCTGGGGATCACCGGCAACGGTCATCTGCCCATGGGCGAGAAGAACTCCGACGAGGTAGCGGAGGCGCTGATGGGCTGGCTGGGCAAGCGGCCGGCAGCGGTGGAGCAGGACGCCCGATGACGACGGCGGAGACCGATGTGCTCATCGTGGGCATCGGACCGGCGGACGCGACCTGGGCCTGACCCCGCCGACACCCCTCCTACCGGGAGATCTCGGCGTACGGAACGCCGGTCGCGCGTCGGGCCACCCGGCGGGCGACCTCGGCGAACGCCGGGGCGGCGGGCGAGTGGCCCGTCTTCGGATAGGCGACTGCGGCCACTGCATCGAGGGGTTCTTTCGGGGCGACGGTCTCCACTCCCGGGTGGGGCGGGAACATCCGGGCGCCCGACAGTGGCATCAGCCCCACCATGTGCTGGTAGGCGATCTTCGAGGCCATGTCCAGAGCCGAGCGGGCGTGGGAGCCGACTGTCGGGGCGTCGTGGTCCCCGTGGCGTCCCCCCACCCACAGGTCGTCTTCCGGGTGGGGGGTGACCCAGGGCTGGTCGTAGACCTCGGTCATGTCCACCGCGGCGGCCGAGGCCAGCGGATGCCCCTTCCACAGCGCGAGGGAAACGGGCTCGGTGAAGATCGGTACGCGGGTCAGGCCCGGCATGTCGGCGCTCAGGCACAACAGCGCCACGTCGCACTCGCCGGCCAGCAGCGGGGCGAGCCCCTGGTGGAAGTCCGCTTCGTGCACCCGGATCCTGACCCTGGGATACCGCTCGCAGAACGACTCGATGACCGGATGCGTCAGCTCCGCGAGCGCCACCCCGTAGAGCGCGACCCGCACCTCGTCCCGTCGCCTGGCCCTGATGGCGTCTGCGGCCGCGGCGAGCCGGTCGGCGTCGGCCAGCACCTCGCCCGCCCGTTCGAGCAGTTCCGCGCCGTCGGCGGTGAGCGCCACATGCCGTTTGTCGCGGTCGAACAGCTGGACGCCCAGCTCACGCTCGAGGGCCGCGATCGATCGCGTCAGCGCGGGCTGGGTGAGGTACAGACGCTCGGCGGCGACCCGGTAATTCAAGGTCTCGGCGAGCGCCGAGAAATGGCGCAGGCTCCGGAGTTCCACTCAACCCTCCAGAACGGCGAGGTCCACGGCGTTGTCGTTCGCGCCAGGCTACAGCGCGCTTCCCCGCACGTCACGAGGCAGAAATGTGGGGGCCATTCCCGTCACCCCCTCCGACCTGCTGTGATGCACGGCGCTCATCAAGCCCGCGGTGACCGGCATTGGACGGTCCTTCGCCGCGCTGCCAACACTCCCTTCAGGCCGACTCAGAACAGCAGCCAGGATGAGGTGCGCATTGTCCGAGACAACCGAGGCAGCCGGGAAAATCATCGAGATTCCGCAGCCGGAGCCGGACCTGACACCGGAGGAACTGGTGCGCCGGGCCGCCGGCATGCGGGCCTGGCTCCGTGATCATCAGGACGAGACCGAGCAGCGGACCGGGATCTCCGAGGACACGCACAAGGCGTTCCTGGAGGCGGGTTTCTACCGGTCCCTCCAGCCACGCCGCTTCGGCGGCTACGAGTTCGACCTGCGGACCTACTCCCGGATGGTCACCGAGGTGGCCCGCGGCTGCCCGTCCAGCGGCTGGAACCTGTGTCTGGCCGCCTCCCACAGCCTGGTGGTGGCCGGCCGCTTCCCCGAGAGCACCCAGCGCGCGGTGTTCGGGCCGGACGGTGACTTCCGGGCCCCGCTGCCGGTCGCCCCGACCGCCACCGCGACGAGGACCCCCGACGGGTACCTGGTCAACGGCCGCTGGGACTACGCCTCCGGAGTCAACGTCTCCACGCACTTCATGGGTGGCGTGCTCATCGTCGACGAAGAGGGCGGCATGCCCACGCCGGGCCTGGTGCTCGTGCCGTCGGGCTGGCGGATGCTCGACAACTGGGGCGAGATCCTGGGCTTCCGCGGCAGCGGCTCCAACAGCGTCGTGGCCGAGGACGTCCTCGTGCCGGATGAGTACGTGTCCAGGATCTACGTGGCGAACGACGCCACCGACGGGCCGGGTGTGGAACTGCACGGCAACCCGATGTACGCGGGCTGGCTGTTGTCGTTCTTCAACATCCAGCTGTGTTCGATCGTCGCGGGCACCGCCTGGGCCGCGGTCGACGAGTACCAGCGGATCATCACCACCAAGAACAGCCCGATGCCGCCCTTCAAGCCGCGCAGCCACGATCCGGAACACCAGCGCAACCTCGGCCTGGCCACGGCCCTGGCCGACAGCGCGCAGCGGATCGTCCTGTCGGTCGCCGACGACTACACCGCGTACGCCGCCCGGGGCCTGGCAGGGGGCGAGCCCTTCTCCGAACTGGACGACCAGGCCCTCTCCCTCACGGCCCGGCAGTCCGGCCAGCTCGCCTGCCAGGCCGTCGAGATGCTGGCCTCGGCCAGTGGCTCCAGCGCGCTGGCGAACGGCGAGCGCATGCAGCGGTACCTGCGCGACGTCGCCACGTACAAGACGCACATCAACGCGCAGCACGGCTCGTTTGCCACGGGGTATGCCCGTTCTCTGCTCGGGCTGGAGACCCGGGCGTGAACTCCTCGCCGCCCGCCGCGACGGCGCCCGGCGGCGACCCGGGCTGGTTCCGGCACGTGCTCGGCCACTACCCGACGGGTGTCACGGTGGTCACCGCGAAGGAACCCGACGGCACCCCGGTCGGCCTGGTGATCGGCTCGTTCGCTTCGGTGTCCCTGGACCCTCCGCTTGTCGCGTTCTTCCCCGGCCGCTCCTCCGTGACCTGGCGCAGGATCAGGGCCGGGAACGCCTTCTGCGTGAATGTGCTGGCCGCCGGCCAGGAAGGCCTCTGCCGGGACGTCAGCGCCAAGGCACCCGGCGTCTTCGACCGCCACCCGTGGCGCGACGCGGCCTCGGGCAGCCCCGTCCTGGCGGGCGTCGTGGCCTGGATCGACTGCGACATCGCCGACGTGTGGACCGTCGGCGACCACCACTTCGTCCTCGGCCGCGTCCGGGAGCTCGGGGTGGAGAAGCCCGGCGCCGCACCGCTGGTCTTCTCCCGGGGGCGGCTCGCCCCGTTGCCGCCCCGCCGGGACCACGACGAACCGGCCGGCTACCCGTGGCCCGACTGGCTCTGAAAGAAGGGAGACGCACCATGCGCGATCAAGGGCTCGGCTCGTGGCCCGCACGACGTGCCCGCATGGCACCGGAGGCCACCGCCGTCGTGCACGACGGTGGACCCCTATCCTACGGAAAGCTGGCCGCACGCGTGACGCGGCTCGCTCACGCCCTGCGCGCCCTGGGGGTCGGACACCTCGCGGCACCCGAGCTGGCCTTCATCTTGGGTGATCACAAGGTCGGCAAAGTGCCGGGTACCGCAGCTTGCCAGAAGCTGAGAGGGCCGTCCACGACGCCGTCGGTCAGTCCACTTGCGCGACGGTGATCACGACGTTGCCGATTTTCTGTCCGGTCTCCACATACCGGTAGGCATCGACGATCTGGTCGAGCGCATACCGACGGTCGATGACCGGCGTGAAGTCCCCGGACTCCATCAACTCTCGCAGGTGGCCAACGATGGCCTGGTCGTCCCGCGGAAACGCGAACTTCACCTTCCTGCCGCGCAGCAGCGGGGTGACCAATGCCAGCATGAGGTTCTGGGCCCAGGGCCCCAGCTCCGAGGACAGGTAGACCCCACCGGGTTTGAGCAGTCGTCTGCAGCGGCCGAACGTGCTCTTGCCCACCGCGTCGAACACCGCGTCGTAGGTCTGCTCGTCCTCGGTGAAGTCCCCTACCGTGTAGTCGACGACCCGGTCCGCGCCCAGGGATTTCACCAGCGCCAGGTTCGCCGTGCCGCACACCGCGGTCACGGTGACGTCGAGACTCTTCAGCAACTGCACGGCCGCCGAGCCGATCCCGCCGGTCGCGCCGTAGACGAGAACGTCCTGTCCGGCCCGGGTTCCCGCGTGCCTGATGCACGCGAGTGCGTAGTGCGCCCCCTCGGTGCCGGGAGCGGCCTGCTCGAAGGTCACGCCCGCCGGCATGGTCGCGATCGACCCGTCCTCCGGCACTGACAGGTACTCGGCGTGCGCGCCGAACGCGCCCTCGTTGTACCCGAACACCCGGTCGCCGACCGAGAAGGACGTGACACCACGGCCGACCGCTTCGATGACCCCGGCGAACTCGGTTCCCATGATCGTGCGCCGGGGGCGGGCGAGCCCGGTGAGCAGTCGCATGAAGAAGGGCTTGGCCGCCCGGTAGGCACAGTCCGTCCGGTTCACCGTCGTCGCGTGGACCCGGACGAGCACGTCCCGGTCCCCGACCGCCGGCATGTCCACCTCGCGGATCCGGACGACTTCCGGCGGGCCGTACCTGGTGTGCACCGCAGCCTTCATATAAGACCCTTTCACCCCTTTTCCACCTTACCACGTAAGGTAACCATACGTTGTAAGGTGTAGGCCATTCACCGGCGGGTACGATTGGGTGATTTCGACGTGATGGCCACCTTCGGACCGGCGCAGGCGTGTCCCATGACAGGTCCGAGGTTCGTTGCCGGCGGGCCGGGCGATGCGACGCGCGACATCAGCTGTCCTGGGAAATTCGTAGCGCTTGGGTAGGGCAGCTCGCGACCGCTCGCCGCACATCGTTGTGCGATGAGCCCGGTGGAGTTTCGTCGAGGATCTCGACCTTGCCCCGTTTGGGCACGGCGAACACCTCGGGCGCCTCCAGTTCGCACATGGCATGCCCCTGGCACAGGTCCAGGTCAGCTTCGACTTTCACGACACACCCGACGGCGACGGCGGTAAGTCACGGCACACGGCCGCGCCAACTGGACGACCAGCTCGCCCTTCGACGGAGACCCCGGGCGGTTCTTCGATCGGACACAAGGCCGCTGGACACATGTCCAGACAGTACTCTGACCAATCGGAGGAGACAAGCCCGGAGCACTGGACAGCTGTCCAGATGTTTGTCCATACAATCGATGCCGTCGACAGACGAGAGGGCAATCGTGAGCGACATCCACTTCCACCGACTGCGCGTCGCCGACATGGTCACCGAGACGGCCGACGCCTGCTTGTCGACCGCCAACGGGCTGGACGTACCCGCGTCGTGCGGCGCGGCCCGCTCACTTCGGCTCCTCCGCCGCGGCGGCGACCGTCGCCCCCGCTCTGCGTCCGGAGAACACGCAGTCGGCGATGGCCAGGCCGCTGACGTAGGACTCCGAGCAGACGCCCACCGCGTTCCGCCCCGCCGCGTAGAGTCCCGGTATCGCGCTGCCGTCCGCGCGGATCACCGCACCGGTCTCCTCCCGCACCGCGAGCCCGCCCAGGGTGATGATCGGACAGGGAAAGCCCGGCTGAGTACGCAGCGAGCAGTCCAGCGCGTAGTAGGGACCGGTCTCGAGTGGACGGACGTGGCCGGCGTCCTTGCCCATCGCGTCCGGTTTCCCGGCCCGCGCGGCGGCGTTGTACGCATCGATCGTCTGACGCAGCCGGTCCGGGTCGACCTCGATCCCTCGGGCCAGTTCCTCGAGCGTGTCCCCTTTGACGTGCCCGACGAGGAACAGGTACTTCATCTGCATCCACTGGAACCACAGCGTCTGCTCCGGCAGCTGGCGTTTCGCCTCGTCCAGGATGCGCCGGTCCACGATCAGGTAGGACCGGGACTTCGTCTGCCGGGCGATGTGCTCGCCGATCTTGGCGCCGTAGAGCGTCTCGTTGCAGACCCGTTCGCCTTCGGGGTTCACCAGCACGCCTTCGACCAGTGCGATCGGCGGGTTGAAGAAGCGCCAGGCGGAGACCCGGTGCAGGCGGTCCGCGACGCCGCCCGCCTCGACCCCCAGCCGGATGCCGGTTCCGTCGTCGCCGATCGTGCCGAGTGACGAGCCGCCCTTGTACGCGGGCGCGTGCTCGGCGAGCATCTTCCGGTTGAACACGAACCCGCCCGCCGCCAGGATCACACCGTTGCGCGCCCGGAACCGCCGCACGACGCCCCGCTCGGCCTCGATCCGGCGGATCGGCCGGTCCAGCATCCGGCCTGCCGGCCGGTAGTAGACGTTGAGCTTGCGGTTGGCCTGCGACATCAGCCGGTGCGCCCAGCGGGCGATCGGCGTCGTGATTTCCCGGCACTCCACGCCGATCACCCGGCCGGACTCGTCGGTGAGCAGGCGGGACGCCGCCGTCTGGTAGCGCACTTCGATCGGCCGGCGCGCCACCGCCCCGCGCAGCGCGGCGAACAGCGTCCGGCCCGACATGCCGGCGCCGTGCGCCCGGTGGCCGCGCGGCACGGGCGGCGTCCGGTCGCGGTACGGCGGCGCGAGCTCGTTGCCCGAGTAGTAGAGGTAGTAGTCGTTGGTGGGATAGGACGTCTTCCTCGGCGCCATGCCGGCGTCGAACGGAACGCCGTTGCTCTCCAGCCAGTGCAGGTTCTCGGCGCTCTGCGCGCAGAACCGCTTGAGGGTCACCTCCGACACGGCGTCGCCGGTTTCCAGCTCGAGGTAGGCCAGCATCGCCTCCTCGCTGTCGGTGAAGCCGGCTTCGACCTGGTGCCGCGTTCCGCCGCCCGCATAGACGATGCCGCCGCTGATGGCCGTCGCCCCGCCGCCGCGGAACCTGTCCACCACCAGGACCGCACAGCCCCGGTCGGCGGCCTCGATGGCGGCGCAGGCGCCCGCTCCGCCGAAACCGACGACCACGACGTCGGCCTCGGCGTCCCACCGTCCGGACATCAGCGCGGCCCCGCCGTGAACGTCACGGGCATCGACTCGATACCCGACACGAAGTTCGCCGGACGCCGGGGCAGCGGGATCGCGGCTTCCCCGGCCAGCTCGAGATCGGGCAACCGGGTGAGCAGCCGGCCGAACATCTCCCCGAGCTCGAGCCTGGAGAGCTGGCTGCCCAGGCAGAAGTGCGGTCCGAAGCCGAAGGCGACGTGGTCGTTCGGCCGCCTGGTGATGTCGAACTCCGCCGGCTCGTCGAACACGTCCTCGTCCCGGTTGGCCGACGGGTACAGCAGCAGCACCGTCTCCCCCGCCCGGATCCCGGCGTCGCCGATGGTGGTGTCGGCGGTGGCGGTGCGGGCCATGTTCTTGATCGGCGACACCCAGCGGAGCATTTCTTCGAGCGCGGCGGGCAGCAGGCCGCGCTCGCCACGCAGCCGCGCGTACTGGTCCGGGTGGGCGAACAACGCCTCCATGCCGCCGCTGATCACGTGCCGGGTGGTCTCGTCCCCGGCGATGAGGATCAGCAGGCTCTCCATGGTGATCGAGTCGTCGGCGAGCCGCTCCCCGTCGAGTTCGGCGTTGGCGAGGACGCCGATGAGGTCGCTCTGGTCGCCGTCCCGCCGTCGCCGGGCGACCCGCTCGGCGATGTAGCCGGTGTACTCGCTGAACGCCGTCATCGCGCGGGACAGGTCGGCGGGATCGGGCGATCCCAGCGCACCCATCATGTCGTCGGACCAGCGGAGCAGATCCGGGCGGTCCGCCGGCTCGACACCGAGCATGTCCCCGATCACGAACAGCGGCAGCGGCGCGGCGAGGTCCCGCACGAAGTCGCACTCTCCCCGCTCGCACACGCGGTCGATCAGGTAGTCGCAGATCTCGCCGATCACGGGCCGCCGCGCGGCCACCGCCCTCGGCAGGAACCCCGCGCCGACCAGCTGCCTGCGCCGCCGGTGCTCCGGGTCGTCCATGTCGATCATGTACGGCATGGCGGGCTGGTCGGGACGGATGCCTCCCGCATTCGAGAACCGCGCAGGCGCCATGGCCACGGCCTTGATGTCGTGGTACCGGGTCACCCCCCACACGCCCGAGCGCGGATCGCGGTACACGGGCTGGTTGCGCCGCAGCCACGCGAACGCCGGATACGGGTCACCCGCGTAGAAGGCGCCGTCAAGAAGACTGATGTCCGGAGCGTCGACGCTCATCCCGGTCACTTCCCTCGCTCTCGCTTGCATTGGACACTGTTGCAAACTATCGTCTGGACACATGTCCAGTCGAGACCTCCGGCCGCGCGACTCCGCGAACCTGCTGATCGATGGTGTGCGGCGACCGGGCCGGGCCGGGGAGTTCCCCACGGTCAACCCGGCGACCGAGGAGGTGCTCGGCACGGCGGCGAACGCCGACGCGGCCGACCTGGACGAGGCCATCGGGGCCGCGCGCCACGCCTTCGACGACACGGACTGGTCGCGTGACACCGCGCTGCGGACACACTGCCTGCGTCAGCTCAGCGAGGCGCTGATGGCCCACGGCAACGAGCTCCGTGCGCTCACCGTGGCCGAAGCGGGTGTGCCGGTCGCGCTGACCCGCGGCCCGCAGTTCGACATCCCGGCCGGCGACCTCACCTGGTTCGCCGACCTCGCCGACGGCTACGCCTGGCGCCAGGACCTCGGCGTCGCGGCGCCCATGGGCGTGCGCAGCCGGCGCACGGTCCTGCGGGAACCCGCCGGCGTCGTCGCGGCGATCACGCCGTGGAACTTCCCCCACCAGATCACGTTCGCCAAGCTCGGACCGGCGCTCGCCGCGGGCAACACCGTCGTGCTCAAGCCCGCACCGGACACGCCCTGGTGCGCCGCCGCCGTGGGCGAGCTCATCGCCGAAGAGACGGACATCCCGCCCGGCGTGGTCAACATCGTGACCTCCGCCGATCACGGCATCGGCGGCCGGCTCACCGCGGACGCCCGCGTCGACCTCGTCTCCTTCACCGGGTCCACCGCCACCGGGCGAGCGGTGATGACGGCGGCTGCCCGGACCCTGAAGAAGGTCTTCCTGGAACTGGGCGGCAAGTCCGCCGGCATCGTGCTCGACGACGCCGACCTCGCCGGCGCCTGTGCGATGGCGGCGTTCATGGTGTCGACGCACGCCGGGCAGGGCTGCGCGCTCAGCACCCGCCTGCTCGTGCCCCGGGCCCGCTACGACGAAGCCGTGGAATCGACGGCCGCGGTGCTCGGCGGCATCCGGTGCGGTGACCCCGCCGACGGCCGGACGGTCTGCGGGCCGCTGATCTCGGCCCGCCAGCGCGACCGCGTCGAGAGCTACCTCGCGCTGGCCGCGGAAGAGGGCGGCAAGATCGTCTGCGGTGGCGGCCGTCCGGCCGGGCGCAGCCGGGGTTTCTACATCGAGCCGACGCTCATCGCGAGCCTGACGAACGATGCGCGGGTGGCACGGGAAGAGATCTTCGGGCCGGTGCTGGTGATCCTGCCGCACGACGGCGACGACGACGCGGTGCGCATCGCCAACGACTCCCCCTACGGCCTCTCCGGCGCCGTGTTCGGCACCGACCTCGACCGCGCCCGGGCCGTGGCCGCCCGGATCCGCACCGGCACCCTCAGCGTCAACGGCGCGGTGTGGTACTCCGCCGACGCCCCCTTCGGCGGTTACAAGCAATCCGGGATCGGCCGCGAGATGGGTGTGGCCGGCTTCGAGGAGTACCTGGAAACCAAACTCATCGCCGAACCCGCGTAGAGGAGAGCTCAATGAGTCGTTTCGACGGCAAGGTCGCCATCGTGACCGGCGCGGCGCAAGGCATCGGCGAGGCCTACGCCCGTGCCCTCGCGCGCGAGGGGGCGAGCGTGGTCGTGGCGGACCTGAACGCCGGACTCGGCGAGCAGGTCGCCAAGCAGATCACCGCGGACGGAGGCGCCGCGGCGTGCGTCCGGGTCGACGTCTCGGACCCCGAATCGACCACCGCGATGGCGACGTCCACAGTGGACCGGTTCGGCGGCGTCGACTTCCTCGTCAACAACGCCGCGATCTACGGCGGGATGAACCTGAACCTGCTGCTCGCGGTGGACTGGGACTACTACAAGAAGTTCATGGGCGTGAACCTCGACGGAGTGCTGCTATGCACCCGCGCCGTCGTACCGCACATGAAGGCACGAGGCGGCGGCGCCATCGTCAACCAGTCCTCCACGGCGGCCTGGACCTACTCGTCGTTCTACGGACTGGCGAAGGCCGGCGTCAACGGCCTCACCCAGCAGCTCGCGACCGAACTGGGCGGCTCCGGCATCCGCATCAACGCGATCGCCCCCGGCCCGACCGACACCGAGGCCACCCGCGCCGTCACCCCGCCCGAGATCGTCAAGCAGCTGATCGACCGGCTGCCGATCAAGCGCATGGGCACCCCGGCCGATCTCGTCGGCATGTGCCTGTTCCTGCTGTCCGCCGAGGCCGGCTGGATCACCGGGCAGATCTTCAACGTCGACGGCGGGCAGGTCATGCGGTGAACGACAAGCGCAAGCGCGGCCTGGACATGATGCGCGAGGTCTACGGCTGGGAGATGCCCGACCAGCCCGGCGAGTTCTTCGCGCAGACGGTCGACCACCTCTTCGCCGAGATCTGGACCAGGCCGGGGCTCTCCCTGCGCGACCGGCGGCTGCTCCTGCTGGGGGCGATCGCCGGTCAGGGTCTCGACGACATCGCCACCATCCAGGCCACCGCCGCGCTGCACAACGAAGAACTGGACGCCGAACAGTTGCGCGAAGCGGTGTTGTTCCTCACCCATTACGTCGGCTGGCCACTGGGCACCAAGATGTTCACGGCCGTCGAAAAGGTGATCGCGAAACACGACAAGGACCGCAAGCACAATTCCTAGCGGGTGGTCATCCGGATGGGCAGGGTGGCGAAACCCCGCACGTTCGTCGAATGCACGCGTTCCGCGGCCGCGTCGTCCACCTCGTAGTCCGCGACCCGCCTGACGGTCTCCGTCAGCGCGACCCGGGCCTCCAGCCGCGCCAGCGACGCGCCCAGGCAGAAGTGCACCCCCGCCCCGAAACTCGCCAGCTGACGCTCGAAATCGCGGCCGATGCGATAGGAATCCCCACCGGGAAAGGCTTCCTCGTCCCGGTTGGCCGACCCGATCAGCAACAACACCCGCGCTCCCGCCGGAACCGTCCGCCCGTGGTAGCCGAGATCCGCCGCCGCGGTGCGCACGACGATCTGGCTCGACGTGTCGTAGCGCAGCGTCTCCTCGATCCACGCCGGTACCAGGGCCGCGTCGGCCAGCACCCGCGCCCGCTCGCCGGGGTTGCGCCACGCCCAGTACAGCGCGTTCCCGAGCAGCTTGGTGGTCGTCTCGTTCCCCGCCACGACCATCAGGAACAGGAACCCGATGACGTCGGTGTCGGTGAGCCGCTCGCCGTCGATCTCCGCGTCCAGGAGGGCCGACACGAGGTCGTCGCCGGGGCGGCGCTTCCGCTGCGCGAGCATGTCCGCGTAGTACGTGGCGAGCTCGATGGCCGCTTCGATGGCCGGCGGCGGCACGTCCAGCACGCCGTCGGCGCGGTGCATCACCACGTCGGCCAGCCCACGAAGCCGGTCCCGATCGGCGACGGGCACCCCGAGCAGCTCCGAGATCACGTCCATCGGCAGCTTTCCGGCGAACTCCCCGATGAAGTCGAACTCCTTGCGCTCCAGCGCGGCGTCGAGGTGCTGCCGCGTCAGCTCGGTGACGCGCCCCTCCAGCTCGAGCACGCGGCGGGGGGTGAACGCACGGGACACCAGCGCACGCATCCGCAGGTGGCGCGGTTCGTCCATGGCCAGGAACGACATCGTGCGATGCGCGTGCGGCCCGTACGCCGCCGGGTCCAGCGACACGCCGTTGGCGCTGGAGAGGCGCACGTTGTCACGGAACCCCGCCGTCACGTCGGAATACCGGGACAGCGCCCAGAAATCCTGCTCCTCGTTGTGGTAAATCGGCGCATGAGCGCGCATCCACGCGTACGTGGGGTACGGATCCTCGTGGAAGTCGTAGTCGTACGGGTTGAACGTCATACTAGACACATGTCCAGACACTACTCTGACCGGACGGCGGCGGCAAACCTTTGACCCCGTCCCATCCTTCGGACTACAGTCCAGACACATGTCCACTCGCGAAGAGGGAGCTGCGGCGAAGCCGGTCGGTTTCATCGGGCTCGGCCGGATCGGGGCGCCGATGGCGCGGCGGCTGCTGGCCTGGCCCGGCGGTCTTGTCGTCCACGACGTGCGCCCCGAGGCCCTCCAGCCGTTCGTCGAGGCCGGCGCCCGCGCGGCGGGCAGTCCCCGCGAGGTGGCCCGGTCCGCCGGCGTGATCTCGCTGATGGTCCGCGACGACGCCCAGGTCGAGGCCGTACTCTCCGGGCCGGCAGGCCTCCTGGAGACCGCCGCTCCCGGCACGGTCGTCGCCATCCACTCCACCATCGCCGCCACGACCGCGACGCGGCTGGCCCGGACCCACGGCGCACAAGGCATCGAGATCGTGGACGCACCGGTCTCCGGCGGCGCCCCCGGCGCCGTCAAGGGCGACCTCGCGGTCATGGTCGGCGCCACGGACGCCGCGTTCGGGCGCTGCCGCGACGTGTTCGCGCTTTGGGCGGGCCACACGATGCACGCCGGCCCGCCCGGTGCCGGCACCCGCGCGAAGCTGGCCCGCAACCTGCTGCACTTCGTGTCGTTCGCCGCGGCCGCGGAAGCCCAGCGCCTCGCGGAGGCGGCCGGCCTGGACCTGCTCGCACTGGGCAAGGTGGTGCGGCACTCCGACGCCATCACCGGTGGCCCGGGCGCGATCATGCTGCGCCCGACCACGGCCCCCGTCGCGCCGGAGGACGGCTGGTACCCGATCCTGTCGCACGTGCGGGACCTCGGGCACAAGGATCTCACCCTCGCCATCGCGCTCGCCGAGGAACTCGGCGTGGACACCCCGCTCGCCCGCCTGGCGCTCGAGCACCTCGCCGCCGCGCTCGGCCTCGGCGACCCGGTGGCCGACACAGCCCCCCGACCTCGTCCTTGACACCTGTTCGGACAGGTATCATGTGGACATGAGCGAGAGCACGGCCGCGTGATGGAACCCGTACGGCGCATCGTCGACGGCCGCCGGGCCGACACGGTCCAACGCCTGCTCACGGCCGCACTCGACGAGGTCCGCACCGTCCCGTACAGCGACCTCACGGTCCGCTCGGTCGCCAAGCGCGCCGAGGTGTCCCCCGCGACGGCGTACACCTACTTCGCCTCCAAGGAACACCTGGTGTGCGCGATCCTGTGGCAGCAGGTGCAGAACTCCCCGGAACCGCAGGCCAAACCACGCCGGTCCCCGGCGGCCGCACTCGCCGACGCGGTGCGCAGCATCACCGAGGTGTTCACCGAAGAACCCGAACTCAGCCGGGCCTGCACCACCGCCCTGCTCGCCGACGACCCCGAAGTCCGGCTGCTGCGCGACCAGATCGGCACCGCGATGCTCAGCCGGGCAGCCGAAGCGATCGGCCCCATGTCACCGACCGCGCGCGAGACCTTCACGATGGCCTTCGTGGGGGCGGTGGTCCTCGCCGGCACCGGGTACCTGGCTTTCGAGGACCTCCCGGAGCGGCTCGGCAAGGTGACCGACCTCCTGCTCTCCGACACGCGCCGGCGCCCGAAGCACTAGCGCACGGCCGGTCGAAACGGCTCACCCTGGGGAAGCCTGCCGTCGAGCCCAGCGGTAGTCCGCCTTCCCGCTCGGCGACCGCACGATCTCCGGCCGGCGCAGGATCGCCTTCGGCGCCTTGTACCCCGCGACGTGACGGCGGCACTCGGCCAGCAACTCCTGATCGGAGACCGCCGCCGACAGCACGACGATGGCCACGACCTCACTTCCCCAGCGGGCCGACGGGCGGCCGACCACGAGCACGTCGCGCACGGCCGGGTGCGCGGCCAGGCCGCGTTCCACCTCCTCGGCGAAGATCTTCTCCCCGCCGGAGTTGATGGTGGTCGCGGCCCGGCCGAGCAGCCGCACGGAGCCGTCGCCGAGGCGGACCGCCCGGTCGCCGGGCACGCTGTACCGACGGCCGCCGAGCACCGGGAACGTCGCCGCGGTCCGGTCCGGGTCGCCGAGGTAGCCGAGCGGCACCCGGCCGTGACTCGCGAGCCAGCCTTCGCCCTCCCCCGCGCGCAGCTCACGCCGGCGTGACTCGTCCAGGACCGTCGTGTGCTCATCCGGGGTGAAGACCGTCGAGTCCGGCTGCGCACCGGCGAAGTGGCTCATCTGGATGCCGGTCTCGGACGAGCCGACCGCGTCCAGCAGGACGATCTTCGGCAGTGCCGCGAGCAGGCGGGCGCGGACGGCCGGGGTGAGCGGCGCGCCACCGTTGCTGACCGCCACCAGCCCGCTCAGGTCGTACCGCCCGGTCTCGATCTCCTCGATCATCGGACGGGCCATGGCATCTCCGACGACCGGCACGCTCACCACCCGCTCCCGCTCGACGGTGCGCAGCACGTCGGCCCAGTCCAGCTGCCGCACGCCGGCCGGCAGCACGATCGTGCCGCCCGAGTTGAGGACGTGGAAGGCCGACCACTGGGCCGCGCCGTGGATGAACGGCGCGGTCATGAGGAACCGGACGCCGCCGGCCGCCCGCCTCGCCGCGTCGGCGATCTCCGGGTAGCCCGCGAACGGCGTCCTGGTGCCGAAGGGGGTGCCGCCCATCGCCGCGAGGTACACGTCGTGCTGGCGCCACAGCACGCCCTTCGGCATCCCGGTCGTGCCCCCGGTGTAGATGAGGAAGAGGTCGTCGCCGTCCGGCTCGGGCATGCGGGACGGCGCCGCGGTGGTCACGATCGACTCGTAGTCGACGGCGCCGGGCAGGAGCGGGTTCCCGCTCTTGTCGGCCACCTGGACCAGTACCTCCAGCCCCGGCAACCGGTCCCGGATCGCGGCGACGTGCGGCGCGAACTCCGCTTGGTAGACCAGCGCCCGCGCGCCCGCGTCGGCGAGCAGGTACCGCAGCTCCTCGTCGACATAGCGGTAGTTGACGTTGAACGGCACGGCCCTCGCCCGGGAGCCCGCGACCATGCACTCGAGGTACTCGTTGCCGTTGCGCAGGTACAACCCGATGTGGTCCTGCCCGGACTCGTGGCAGGCGAGCTCGGCTCGCTCCGTGTGGCACCCCAGCCCCCGCGCGACCAGGAAGTGCGCCACCCCGTCGATGCGGGCGTTCAGGTCCCGGTAGCGGAGCCTGCGGTCACGCCAGACCATGACCTCCTGGCCGGGCACCGCCCGCGCCACCGTGTCGAACACTCCCGCCAGCGTGAACCGGGTCATGACCGGCCGACCGGGGTGATCGGGAGCGCCCTGCGCGGCCGGAAGGTGAACGACGAGCCGGTGCTGATCCTGGTGACGGCCACTTCGTCGAACTCCTTCGCGGGCTCGTCACGCCACACGACCCGCGCGATCCACTCCGACGGGGCACCGTCGACCTCGACGTCGAGGCGCGGGTCCACGGCACGCACGATCGCCTGGAGCGGCCTGACCTCGTCCGGGCCGCACAGCGAGATCCACGCGCCGTCGGAATGCCCGGGCGAGGCGGTCACGGTCACCGTGTCGCCGACCGTGGCGCGCACGTAGGCGGCGGGGTTGAGCAGCGGGTGCAGCCCGAGCACCCGCAGCGCACCCTCGACACCACCGGGCAGGCCGAGCGCACGGTGCAGGCGCTCGGCGGCGATGCCGGCGATCCCGGTCAGTTGCTTGACGCACAATTGCCGCGCCTGCGCCGCGTCGGTGCGCTGCCGCACGGCGTGGACGAAGCCGAGGTTGAGCAGGTGCATCTGCAGGCAGACCTCGTCGGCCATGCGCACGAGCGCCGACTTCGAGAACTCGGCGAACACCAGATCGGCCAGCAGCGGCCCGGCGTAGCCGGCACGGCCGTCGTCCGCGGCGTCGATCGGGTCGAGCTCGATCGTGGCCGCGTGAGAACTCCTGAGTCTGCAACAGCCCGGCGATTCGCTCACCGGTGGATGGGCGTCGTCGATGACCACCGTCCACGCGCAGTGCGGGTGCCGTCCGGCCGGCCGGCGCGGCGGCCGATGGATCGGCCGGACCCGCGCCCGGGGATTGGTGGCGACCGCGGTCGCGTCGAACGTCGGGTCCTCGATGTCGTGGCACATCCCGGTCACGAACTCGTCCCCGAGCGGCTCGACGTCCATCAGGGCCCCGCAGTGGTCGAGCCGGAACTCGCCGTGCCACGGGTCGCGCACGGTGTAGCGGAAGTCCATGAACTGCGGTGGCGCGCCGATGTCGAGCTGCAACCCCTTGAAGATCGTCACCACGTCGTCGCCCTCGTAGCCGAGCGCACGCTGCATCCGGCGCGTGTAGATCGGGCTCGAGGCCATCCACTCCTCGATGGCGATCCGCGTCATCTCCGCCCGGCCGAACGCGCCGATGCACCACGCCATCCCCGACCGGTCGATCAACTGTCCCGCGAGCAACAGCTCCGGCAGCAGAACGGCCAGCTGCTCACGACGCAACGTCGCATACCTGCTCGACACGTAACGGCCCTCCGGTTCCTACGGCCTTGTGATCACCAGTTGTCCGTACTACCGTCTGGACACATGTCTAGCACAGGGAGTGGCTGACGTCATGCCTCGATTCGAACCACACCCGGAGAAGCGGCCGTCGATCGTCACCGGGGCGTCGTCCGGCATCGGTGCCGCCACCGCGGTCGCGCTCGCCGAAGCGGGACACCCGGTCGCACTCGGTGCCCGCCGCGCGGAAAAGTGCGCCGAGGTCGCCGAGCGGATTCGCGCGGCCGGCGGCGAAGCGGTCGGCCTGTCATTGGACGTGGGCGACGACGCGTCGGTCCGCAAGTTCGTCGCCGCCGCGACGGAAGCACTCGGCCCGATCGAGATCCTGGTTTCCGGTGCGGGCGGACTTGCGCCCGCACCGATCCACGAACTGGACACCGACCGGTTCGCCGAGCAGGTCGGCGTCAACCTGATCGGTGCGCACCGCCTGGTGTCGGCGGTGGTGCCGGACATGGTCGGCCGGCGACGCGGGGACGTCGTCTTCATCGGCTCCGACGTGGTGCCGTCGCCCCGCCCCGGCATGGGCGCCTACGTGCCGGCGAAGTCCGGGCTGGAGGCGATGGCCTACGCGATGCGGATGGAGCTCGAGGGCACCGGAGTGCGCGCGTCGATCGTCCGGCCCGGCCCGACCGTGTCGGACCTGGCCGCCGGCTGGGACCAGCAGGCCACCCTGACCATGCTCGAGGACTGGCAGCGCTGGGGTTTCGCCCGCCACCCCTACATGCTGCGCGCGGCCGACATCGCCGCCGCCGTGACGACGGTCGTGTCCGCGCCGCGCGGTGTCCACCTCACCCTCGTCGAAGTACAACCCGAGGCACCGCTACGGGAGGACCCGGCATGAACCCGCGCGAACCGCAACGGGTTTCGGGCGGCCGGGCCGAACACGGGCACCTCGAAGAACTGCGCACGGACCCCATCGGCCTGATGCGCCGGATCCGCGAGGAATGCGGTGCCGTCGGCGCGTTCGACCTCGGCACCCGGCGGGTGGTGCTGCTGTCCGGTGCCGAGGCGAACGAGTTCTTCTTCCGCGCCGGCGACGAAGAACTGGACCAAGCCGAGGCGTACCCGTTCATGAAGCCGATCTTCGGCGAGGGCGTCGTCTTCGACGCCCCGCCCGAGCGGCGCAAGGAGATGCTGCACAACCAGGCGTTGCGTGGTGAGCACATGAAGGGCCACGCGAAGACCATTTCCCGCGAGATCGACCGCATGGTCGCCGGCTGGGGCGACGCCGGCGAAATCGACCTGCTCGATTTCTTCGCCGAGCTGACGATCTACACCTCCTCCGCCTGCCTGATCGGGACGAAGTTCCGCGACGAACTGGACGGCCGGTTCGCCCAGCTCTACCACGAGCTGGAGCGGGGCACGGACGCGCTCGCGTTCGTCGACCCGTACGCGCCGATCGAGAGCTTCCGGCGCCGGGACGAAGCCCGTGCCGGGCTCGTCGACCTCGTCCAGGGCATCATGAACGCCCGCGCCGCGGGACCACCGCCGGCGCGCGGGGACCGCGACATGCTCGACGTGCTGATCTCGGTCCAAGACGACGACGGCGGCCCCCGCTTCTCCGCCGACGAGATCACCGGGATGTTCATCTCGATGATGTTCGCCGGGCACCACACCAGCTCCGGGACCGCCGCGTGGACGCTCATCGAACTGCTGCGCCACCCCGACGTGCTGGCGGGCGTCGTCGCCGAACTGGACCGGCTCTACGCCGATGGCTCGACGGTCAGCTTCCAGGCCCTGCGCGCGATTCCGAAGCTGGAGTCCGCGGTCAAGGAGGCGTTGCGCCTGCACCCCCCGCTGATCCTGCTGCTGCGCGTCGCGAACGGCGACTTCACGGTGAACGGGCACTCGATCAGGCACGGCGACTACGTCGGCGTCACGCCCGCGATCTCCAACCGGATACCGGAGGACTTCCCCGAGCCGGACGCCTTCGACCCGGCCCGGTACGCCGAACCACGCCAGGAGGATCTGGCGAACCGGTGGACCTGGATCCCCTTCGGCGCCGGACGACACCGCTGCGTCGGCGCCGCGTTCGCCATGTTGCAGCTCAAGGCCATCTTTTCCGTGCTGCTCCGTGACTACACCTTCGAACTGGCCCAATCCCCGGACACCTACCGCAACGACCACTCCAAGATGGTCGTCCAGCTGGCCCAGCCCTGCCACGTCCGCTACCGCAAACGTCCATAGTGGAGGAAACGTGACCGCTTTCCCGCGTGAAGAGCTGGACGAGATGGTCCGGCGCTGGCTCGAGGCCAACGAACGCTGCGAGAAGACCGGCGACTGGCGACCGCTCGCCGACATGTACACAGTGGACGCCACCTACGGCTGGTACAACGGCCCCGACGACGAGTTCATGGCCGTCGGCCGCGAGGAGATCCGCGAACACGCCCTCGGCACGGAGATGTACGGCCTCGACGGCTGGACCTACCCCTACCAGAAAGTACTCGTCGACGACCACAGCGGCGAAATCGTCGGCTTCTGGAAACAGACCGCCGACGCACGCCGTCCCGACGGCTCCCCCTACACGGTCGCCGGCATCGGAGGGAGCTGGTTCCGCTACGCCGGCGACTGGCAGTGGTCCTGGCAACGCGACTTCTACGACTTCGGCAACGCGGCCGCCCTCTTCATGGAAATGTTCAAGGACGGCTCCCTGTCCGACGGAATGCGCAAGCGCATGGAACGCGCCGCCGAACCCCAACCCGGCCACTACCCCCGCGGTGGGGCACCGGTCGAAATCTGGTGAGCCCCCGCCCACCGCGGTCACCTGCCGCGGCGTGACCGGCCGGGCCGGTACAACTCCGCACGCTATTCGCCGAGACCGTCGGTGACCGGCTGCGTAACCGCGCTGATCGGCCAAGCCGTCCCGGGTGAGCACGGACACCCCGGGGCAACAGGCTATCGCCGTTGTTCTTCGAACGAGGGATCGCACACCTCGATCACTATCGGTGCGTCGCCGTCCGCGTCCTGGAGCCGCCATACCCGGGCACGCGCGCCGACCCCCGGGACCTGAGTCCGAAGGAGCATCGGCGATCGCGAGGTCGCGCGCTCCCACATCGCGCACACCTGTCCCTTCGCGGTGTCGACAACGAGCGTGAAGCTGTCGACACCGCCATCCTCGATGGTCGAGACCGTGCGCGCGCAGACCGTGCCGTCGAGCAACTCGGCACGATCCGTCGCCTCCGCCCAGCGAACGCGGGCACGCGTGCGCTCAGCGCTCCGGGCGACGGCGGCGAAATACGCGATCCACAGCACGACAACGAGGGCCGTGAACAGGAGGGTGAAGAGGAGGGAGAACCACCAGCCGGGAGTCGGCTCCGTCCACAGCAGGACGATCGCCTCGACGCTCCCCACCGCGCAAAGGACGAGGAGCACCACGAGCACGGCGCGGCTGGTCGTTCGCAGCGGGCCACGGACCGGTAACTCGACGGGCGGCGCCGGATCCGGCCAGCGGTCGACCAGTACCACGACCTGCCCAGCAGGCACCGAGGTCGATTCGGCCATGGCGCGAGTCTACGGGGCCCCTTCACCGCGATGTCAACGCCGAACCAGCCTTGCCCGAAGGCTCCAGAACGCCGACGTCCAGGCGTCCGACAGGCTGATTCCGACTCCGCCGACGCGCTTGTACGCGAACGGCACGTCAGCAATGGCGGTGCCCATCCCGCCGGACCTCAGCCCGGTGTGTCGGACCGGAACACCGATCTTGGAACAATCCCCCAGTGTCGTACTTGCCATCACTGGTCGTGTGTACTTGGGGATATGCCGGATCATGAGGTTGCGGGTGTGCGGGTGTCGCCGCGTGAGGCCGAGGTGTTGACGGCGTTGGGGGAGTACCTGACCAACCCGGAGATCGCCGCCCGGCTGTTCATCTCGATCCGTACGGTCGAGAGCCACGTCTCGTCGTTGCTGCGCAAGCTCGGCGTGAGCGACAGGCGTGCCCTGGCCGCGATGGCCGGCGAGGTCGCCGCCGCGAACGCGCCGCAGGTGCCGCACGCGTTGACGCCCCTGGTGGGCCGGTTGACCGAGCGGCAGGCGCTGGCCCGAGTCCTGGCCCGGAACCGGTTGGTGACGGCGGTGGGACCGGGCGGCGTGGGCAAGACCCGGCTGGCGTTGGCGGTGGCCGAGGACGTGGTGTCGCGGGACGGTGTGCGGTACGTCGACCTGGTGCCGGTCGCCGGGGACGCGATGGTGCCCCAGGCGGTGGCCGCCGGGCTGGGTGTGGCTGAGGAGAACCTCGCGACGTGGGCGGAGAACCGGCAGCTGCTGCTGGTCCTGGACAACTGCGAGCACGTCGTGGACGGCGTGGTGGTGCTGGTGGAGCGGTTGCTGCGGCACAGCGCGGGCATCACGGTGCTCGCGACCAGCCGGGTCCGGCTGTCGGTCCCGTTCGAGCGGGTCTTCCCCGTAGGAGGTCTGGTTCCGGCGGAGGCTGAGCGGCTGTTCGTGGCACGTGCGGAGGCAGCGGGCGCCACCGAGGTCGCGGGCGACCGGATCGGCCGGATCTGCGCGGCGCTGGACGGCGTGCCGCTGGCCATCGAGCTGGCGGCGGCGCGGGTGGCCGCGGTCGGCCTGGACGGTGTCGAGGACGGGCTGGTCGACCAGCTGACCCTGCTGACCGGGGCCCGGCGGGTCGACGACCGGCACCGCTCACTGCGGTCCGCACTGGACTGGAGCTACCAACTGCTCGACGAGCACCCACGAACCGTGCTGCAGCGGACCTCGGTCTTCGCGACCGCGTTCGGGCTCGCCGCCGCGGCGGCCGTCACCGGCGGGCCCACCGCCGACGTGCTCGCCGGCCTGGCGACCCTGGTCGACCACAGCCTGCTCACCACGGTCCCGTCCAGCGACAGGACGCACTACGCGGCGTTGGAGTCGGTCCGCCAGTACGGCACCGAACTGCTCGCGGCCGAGGAAGCCGAGATCCGCGACCGGCACCTGCGCTGGTTCCTGACCGAAGGCACCACCCTGCTGGCAGCGGACCACGAGGACGCCGAGTGGCGGGCGGGTTTCGACCGGATCGCCGACGAGCTGCGCTGGGCCCTGACCCGGACGTCGTCCGCCGAGGCGGCGACACTCCTCGCGGCGTTGTGCCACCGGCGGGGGTGGTTGGCGGAGGCGCAGCTGCGGTCCGAGCGGGCGGCCGAGCTGGCCGCCACCCCGCGCGCCCGCTTCGACGCCCTGCGGCTCGCCGCCGGATCCGCCGAGGCCCGGCACGCCGGCGACGACGCCCTGCGGCTGAGGCGCGCCGCAGGTGAGGCCGCCCTGCTCGCCGGCCGGCCCGAGCTGGCGGCCCGTGAGCTGGCCCGGGTGGTCGAGCTGGTCCACCGGTCGGCCGGCATCATCACCGCGGCCCCTGACCCGAACACGGTGCGCACCACCCTGGCCGACGCCCGGCGGTACGCGGGTGAGGACCCCGTCGCGGTGGCCAGGGTCGCGACCGCCGAGGCGTTCGCGGGCTCCGTCCACGACCCCTCGACCGTCGCGGCCACCGGCAACGCGCTGCGGCTGGCCGAACACAGCGGCGACCCGCTGGTCATGAGCGCCGCGCTGGACCAGCTGACCGTGGTCCACCTCAGCCAGGGAAACGCCGGAGCGGCGCTGACCGCCGCCCGACGGCGTACCGAACTGCTCGACCGGCTACCCCTGGACGCCGACCTGGGCTATGAGATCAACGACGCGTACGGCATGGCGACCGACGCCGCGATCGCCGCCCAGGAGCTGACCGTCGCCCGGGAGATGGCCCAGCGCTGCCGGGACCTGCCGCAGAACCGCGACTCCGGGCACCTGGCCACGTACCGGCTGATCGTCGTGGCAACGCTGAGCGGCGAGTGGGACGAGGCCCGCGACCACGGCGTGGTGTTCCTCGACGCCTGGCAGGAAGCAGGCCGGCCCCGGCTGAGCACCCTGCGCCGTGGCGCGAAGGCCCTGGCCACGGTGTACGCGATCGAGGGAGCCACCGAGGAGGAGGAACTGTGGTCCAGGGTCGTCGACGACCTCGCACCCGCTGGTCGCGCCCCGAACGACCCGCGGGCGATGGCGTTCTTCGACGCCTGGGTGCTGCTGCGCCGGGGTGACCCGGCCGCGGCGGCCGCACTGTTGCGGCCGGACGAGTTCACCGGCCTGGTCGACGGCGTCTGGCGGTCCTGGTACGGCTCCCTGCGCGACGCCGCCGCCCGCAGCACGGAATGGAATCCGTGGTCGGGTCCGTGAGCTCCACGGATGCCCCGCGCACGGCTCCCCCGGCAAGCTGATGACCAGCCGAAACCGGAAGGAACACCGACATGCGGACCATCGTCGCCAGCCTGTTCACCTCCCTCGACGGAGTCACCGACGAGCCCGGCCAGTGGCACTTCCCGTACTGGAGCGACGAGATGGCCAAGGACGTGGAAGCCACCATGTCCGGCGCCGACACCATGCTCCTGGGCCGCAAGACCTACGAAGGCTTTGCCGCCTCCTGGCCCGACCGCGCCGACGAGGGCGCCGAGTTCATGAACAACATCACCAAGTACGTCGTCTCCTCCACCCTGGCGAAGGCGGACTGGAACAACACCACTGTCATCACCCGCGACCAGGTCGCCGACCTGAAAGCCCGCGACGGCGGCACCATCATGATCTCGGGCAGCGTCAGCCTCGTCCGCTCACTGCTAGTCGCGGACCAACTCGACGAACTGCACCTGCTCGTACACCCGATCGTGCTCGGCAAGGGCGCCCGGCTGTTCGACGACATCGGCACCGAACTGCCCCTGACGCTCACCGAGTCCAGGACGTTCAGCACCGGTGTGCTCGCCCTGACCTACACCCGCTGATCGAGCGTTGGGGGACCGGACACGTCCGTACGGTCATCTTCCCGACCGGTTCGGGCTGCGCTGCGCTCGGTCCGTGACGCCCTTGTCCGTTATGCTGCAACGAATCCAGACGATTCTGGGCCACGCTCTTACCCGTCCGGTACGTTCCCGAGCCCCACGTCGAGCAGCGGACTGCGCGCATGAGGTTCTGCCTTTCCACGCGGCCGGAAAGGGCCGTTCGTGAGATCAGTGGGTGAAGCGGGGTGTGCGTCGGATGCCGGGTGCCGGGGCCCGCGTGAATGCGGGCCCCGGCGCGGCGATCACTCCGGTGTGCGCGTCGGGACGAAGACCGGGATCAGCCGGTCGGTCTTCTTCTCGAAGTCGGCGTAGTCGGGCGCTGCTTCGACCGCGCGTTCGTCGCCCTCGATCTCGCGGGCCACGCAGTCGTGCTTCTCCGTGCCGTCCTGCAGCTCGACGTGCGGGTCCTTGCGCGGGTTGTGGACCCACACCGGGTTTTGCGGCGCGCCGGCGCGCGAGCCGACCACGGCGTACTCGCCGTTGTGCTCGACCCGCATCAGCGGGGTCTTGCGCAGCTTGCCGGTCTTGGCGCCGCCTGCTTGCGGGCGAAATCGGACGGACTCGGCGCATAGTCTCCGCTCAATGGCATTACGCCAGGCTCCTGGTGCTGAGAGGGTCGCGTGAAGCGTCCTGTCGCTGGTGGTCGACGCCCGGGTGTAGCGGGTCAGCGCCACGGAAGCCGGTCTCCAGCAGGTGCGCCGGCCGCAGCGTGACCCGCTCCCGCTGCCCCGTTCCGACTGGCGGTGTGCCTGCCTGCGGGACCCTGGCTCGTGCGATCGAGATCGGTCCCGAGCGTGCGTTCCCATCCCGGATCCGGCGAACCGCCGGTGGCGTGCGGTACGTGGAACCGGGTATGACCGGCTTCCCTCTCTCGCCCGGTGCACTCCGGCTCACCTCACGAGCGGCGGCTTGCGGCCCGGAACTGGCCTCGCTGGTCTTCGTCGGCGGGGTCACTTACCTGGCCACGCGGTACATCACCGTGGCCTGGAGTCCTACCCCCTGGGAACAACCCGACGCCGGGATGCTCGTCGCGGGTGCCGCGATCGTGCTCGCCGCAGCCCGCCGCCGGTTCCCGGTGCTCGCGCTTCTCGCTGCCGGGCTGCTGGTGGGGTGGTACCCGGCTGCCGGAGTCGCGCTTGCGGTTACGTCCTACGG
This sequence comes from Amycolatopsis sp. NPDC005003, assembly GCF_053600695.1. NCBI lineage: Bacteria > Bacillati > Actinomycetota > Actinomycetes > Pseudonocardiales > Pseudonocardiaceae > Amycolatopsis > Amycolatopsis sp. NPDC005003. The sequence continues at coordinate 86,385 of NZ_JBSGAI010000008.1, forward strand.
CGTGGCCGCACGAACCCGGTCCGCCCGGTCGCGGGGTACCGCGCTGGCCGTGGCCGCGCTGATCCCCGTCACGATCGGAGTGATCGGGTCGCACTTCCAGTGGCAGATCGCACTCGGCGGGTTCGGGCTCATCGCGGTGCTGTGCGTCGTCGGGCCCACCGTCGTGCAGGTGCTTCTCGCCCAGCGGGAACGGCTGATCGACGTCCTCCGGCAACAGACCCGGCTCGCCGCATCGGCTGCCCGGCTCCAGGAGCGGTCCCGCATCGCGCAGGAGATGCACGACCTGCTCGGACACCGCCTCAGCCTCATCTCCCTCTACGCCGGCAGTCTCGAGCTCGATGCGGGACGCCCGGTGGAGGCCACCGAGCCGGCCCGGCTGATCCGGGACACCGTGCAGATCGCGATGGACGAGCTGCGCGCGACATTGGGCATCCTGCGGCAGGGGGAAGCCCGCGCGACCCAGCCGATCGACCACACCGGCACCCACTCCGACGTCCGCCGGCTCGTCCGCCAAGCCCAGGCCGGCGGCACCGACGTCGGCCTGACCTGGCACGGCGACGACCTGACCGACAGCACACCGCCGGTCCGGCAAGCGGTGCACCGGATCGTGCGGGAAGGCCTGACCAACCTCCACCGGCACGCGCCCGGCGCGCAAGCCCACGTCATCGTGGACCGCGGACCGGCCCGGATCCGCGTGCAGATCGTCGACGACGGCCGCGGTGGCACCGGCGCAACAGGCTCCGGCCTCGGCCTGGTCGGCGTCGCCGAACGGGTCCGGCTGCTGGGCGGCACCCTCACCGCCGGTCCCCTGCCGAACCGCGGATTCCGGCTGGCGGCCGAAGTGCCGCTGGCCGTCACCCCACCCGGCGCCGGCCGCGCCGAACCCGAAACCGGCGAGGAACCGGACGACCGCTGGGCCCGCCTCGGCCAGGCGGTGGTGCTGGCCACGGGCCTGGCCGGGGCAGTCGCGATCCTGGTGGTCGTGTTCTCCATGCTCTCCTACGCACCGGGCATGGACGACCGGTTCGACTCGATCGGTATCGGCGCCACCCGCGGCCAGGTCACCGACTCGGTCGGCCCGGACGACTCCCTGGCCCACCGGGCCGCGCGCGGCGCGGAACCTCCCGCGTTGCCGGGCGCGGACTGTTCGTACACCTTCACTTACACCGGAGACGACTCCACGATGATCGAACGCTACTGCTTCCGTTCCGACGTCCTGGTCGACAAGACCCGGTTCCCCCTGCCGGCGGTCTGACGCCGTGGACCGCATCCGCGTCCTGCTCGCCGACGACGAGCACCTGCTCCGCGCCGGGATCCGCCTCGTCCTGCGGCACGCCGAAGACATCGAGGTCGTCGCCGAAGCAGGCGACGGCGGCGAAGCGGTCGACCTCGCCTGCCGCCTGCCACTCGACGTGGCGCTCGTCGACATCCGCATGCCCGGCGTCGACGGCCTCGCCACGCTCGAGCAGCTGACCCGGCTCGCACCGGCGGTCAAAGTCGTCATGCTCACCACGTTCGGCGAGCCCGGCTACATCACGCGGGCCCTGCGCGCCGGCGCGGCCGGGTTCCTCCTCAAAGACACCGGTCCGCAGGAGCTCATCCAGGCGGTGCGAGCCGCTGCCCGCGGCGGCGCCGTCCTGTCGCCGCGGATCACCAAGGACCTCATCGACCGGTACGTCGCCACCGACAACAGCGAGGCGTGCCGGCTCGTGAGCACGCTGACGGACCGGGAGCGGGACATCCTGATCCAGCTCGGACTCGGCCGGTCGAACGCCGAAATCGCCCGGCAGCTCTTCATGGGCGAGGGCACCGTCAAGACCCACGTCAGCCGGATCCTCGGAAAACTGGGCTGCGACAACCGGGTACGCGCAGCGATCATCTCGCACGAGGCAGGCATCCTGCCGGCTACTTGATCCGAGACGGTCGGGGGCTTGACACGAGCCGACCGTCTCGGCAACGCCGAAACCCTGAACTCGGCGGCAGGGCGCCCCGTGGAGCCGGGTGAGAACCCCGATCCCCGAGCACGGAGGTGTGCGAAATGCCTTCCCGGCACCGAAAGCCGAGCCGAATCAAACTCTTCGCGGCGGCCGCCGCCATCGTGGCGGCCGCCACGGCCGCCATCGCCATCCCCCATGCGGACGCAGCCGGCACCAAGCCCGCGGACAGCGGCACCGCGGCACGCGCCATGACCGGCACCGCCTGGTCGATCGACGCGGACACCGGGCAAACCGTCGTCACGGCCGACAGCACCGTCCAGGGCGAGAAGTGGGACCGTCTCATGGCCGCCACCCGCGGGCAGCAATTCCGGGTCGAGCGAACCCCCGGAGTCCTCCAGCTGTTCGCGGGCGGCGGCGACGCCATCTTCACCGGCCGGGCCCGGTGCTCCCTCGGGTTCAACGTGACCACGAGCGACGGGAACCCCGGCATCCTCACCGCAGGCCACTGCGCCACCGCCGGACGGCAATGGTCCCTGACACCGGGCGGTCGATCGATCGCCACCGTCCAGCAGGCGAAGTTCCCCGGCACCGGCGACTTCTCCCTGCTCACCTACAACAACACCGCGACCGAGGCACCCAGCGTCGTCGACGTCGGCGGCGGCCGGACGATCGCCATCACCAAGGCCGCCGCGGCGAAGGTCGATCAGCAGGTACTCCGGATGGGCAGCACCACCGGCCTGCACCAGGGCCGCGTCACCTCGCTGAACGCCACGGTCAACTACCCCGAAGGCCGGGTCACCGGGCTCATCCGGACCACGGTGTGCGCCGAGGGCGGCGACAGCGGCGGACCGCTGTTCACCCGCGACGGCGCCGCCATCGGCATCACCTCCGGCGGCTCCGGCAACTGCCGAACCGGCGGCGTGACGTTCTTCCAGCCGGTGACCACCGCCCTCCTCGCCCTCGGAGCCGGCATCGGCGGCTGACTCCGCCACCAACCTGCGCACGGGGGTGCGCGGCCCGTGCGGTGCACCGGGGATCTCCAGCACCGCACGGGTCTTCCGCGAACGCTCGGGCTCAACCGAATTCGGGGGCGATCTCAGCGGCGAAGGCGCCGATGGAATCCGTTACCACGTTCGGGTCGGCGGTGTTGACCGCGAGGACGAGGTGCCCGACGCCGGCATCTCGCCACTCTCCGACCATCTCGGTGATCTGTTCCGGTGTCCCCCGCAGCCGGAACCGGCTGCCCAGGGAGGTGTTGTAGTCGGGATTCGCTGCAGTGCCCGGCATTTCCAGGTCGCACCGAACCGACACCACGAGCGCCCGGCCGTCGCGACCGGCCGCTTCCGCGAAGTCCCGGACGCGGTGGATCGCCTCACGGAGTCCCTCGGTGGGACGGCGGAACAGGTGCCAGCCATCCCCGAACGTCGCGGCTCGTCTCATCGCGGCACGGCTTGAGCCGCCGATCCAGATCGGTGGGTGCGGGCGCTGGACCGGTGCCGGGCTGAACTCCAGCCCGGCGAACCGGTGGAAGCGGCCGGAAAAAGCGGGTCGCGGCGTCGCCCACAGCGCTTTGAGCACTCGAAGAGCTTCGTCCGTCCGCGCGCCGCGAGTGTCGTATTCGACGCCCAGCGCGTCGAATTCCTCGCGGATGACTCCCACCCCGACCCCGGCCGTGAGCCGTCCGCCGGAGAGCACGTCGAGGGTGGCGAGTTCCTTGGCGAGCAGGACCGGGTGGTGGTACGGCAGCACGAGCACCGAGGTCCCGAGCCGCACCGTCGTGGTGACCGCGGCGACCGCGGCCAAGATCGGCAGCGGCGCGTAGTAGGGGCGCCCGCCGAGCCGGCCGGCGAGGTAGCCCGCGTGGAACACGTGCTGGCTCACCCACACCGACTCGTACCCGAGCCGCTCGCTCAGCCGTGCCACGTCGAGGAGGTCCTCGACGTGGCGCCACCCGTGGTTGCTGGGCAGGTGCACTCCGAAGCGCATGGACGCCGGCTCCGGTGCTATGCCGGCTTCCCGGCCGGGTCCGCTTCCGGCTGTTCCGATTCACCCGGCGAGGTCGCCTGCCCCTCGTCGGACGGAAGCGCCGGCGTGTCTTCCCGCCACGCGAACTCGCGGTCGCGGTCCTGCCACAGCCGGCGCAGCAGGAAGAGGGGGATGCAGACGAACAGCAGCACCAGCGAGATCAGGGTCTCCTTGAGCCCGCCGCGGCCGGCCAGGTCGGGGTTGGTGATCCCGACCGCGGCGACGACGAGGTCGAAGACGCCCAGCGCGATCGCGACCACACCCCACTTCCGGGACAGGCGGTACGGCCGCGGCCACTCCGGCCGGTCACGGCGCAGCAGCACATACGCCCAGCACGCCAGGCCACAGCAGATGAAGTACCCGAGGTTGCTCGCCGCGACGATCGCCACCGTGTTACCCACCAGGAACAGGATGAGCAGGTTGACGACGAGGTCGGCACCCAGCGCCCGGCCCGGCATGCCGTAACTGTTCAAAGTGGACAGTTGCTTCACGGTCAGGTCGCTGCGGGAGATCCCGAGCAGCGCCCGCCCGGCCTGGGCGCTCGTGCCGACCAGGGTGACCCACAGCCCGATCGCGACGACCGCGACCACCAGGGACGAACTACCCGGCCACAGGAAGTTCATGACGTCGACGGCGTAACCGTTCGGGTTGTCGCCGATGGCCTTCTCCCCCAGCGTGCCGGAGACGACGAACGGGACGATGGTGAACACGCCGATCATCAGCATCGCGCACACCCGGATCGCCTTGGGGCAGTCCGTACCCGGGCTGCGGTACTCGGGCGCGAACAGCGACGGTCCCTCCACCGCGTAGGTCGTCCAGCCCGCGAGGTACAGCAGCACCAGCGCGAGCTTCGGGTCGTCGAGCCGCCAGGTCAGGCCGGACAGCGACCACTTGCCCTCGAGGAACGGCAGCACCACCATGATCGCGACGAAGACGGTGAAGATGATCACGCCCAGCGAGGTGACCCGGGCGGCGGGCCGGATGCCGAAGATGTTGAGCAGGAAGACGCTCACCAGCGCCGCCGCCCCCAGCACGTGCGGGAGCCCGACGTGGACGCCGAGGACGTCGACGCCCCAGGTCTGCGTCGGGAACCACTGCGCCTGCACGACCTGGCCGAAGATCAGCGCGATGGCCGCCTGCACCAGGGAGTAGCCCAGCCAGTAGCCCCACGACACGATCGGCCCGACGAACACCGTGTACCGGCGCAGCCCCTCGTTGGCATAGGCGGCGACGCCGCCGGCCATGTTCGGGAACATCGTCGCCATTTCGGCGTAGAGGAACGCCTGCGCGGTCGCGACGAGCATCGAAACCGCCCAGATCGCGATCACGGCCCAGGCGCCGACCAGTCCGATCATGTAACCGACCGTGGTGAAGACGCCCAGAATTGTCGTCAAACCCAGAAAGGCGCCGGACTTCCAGGTCAGAACTCGGGGAAGACGATGGGTAGGGACGGTCATGCGACAACTCCCTGAGGACTGGCGAATTGCTGATGAACGATAATCGAACGCTGAGTGCGCGTTGCGTACACAGCATGCGGCGGGCATCAGACCATGTCAAGGGTGGTCGACGCACGATTCGAAGGCTTTTGTTAAGTGCAGGAAAACAGAAAAGCCGGTTGGTGCGCCGTGAGCACGACACACCAACCGGCGTTCCGCCGAATATTTTCCGTTCAGGCCGCGATGAGACGAATTCCTGACCGCGGCAGGCCGTTACAGGACACGTTCACGCAGTGTCCTCGCCGCGCGCATCGCGCTTTCGATCGCCCCGTCGATGAAACTGCACCAGCCGTGGGCGTAGTCGGCGCCCGCGAAGGTGACGCGGCCGGGCATCGTGGCGAGCGCCTGGACCCCTTCGAGCTGGTTCGGCCGCAGCATCGCCCAGGTCTGCCGGGCGTACGGATCCCCGACCCAGTCGTGGCTGGCGAAGTCGGTGACTTCGATCCCGGGCACCAGCCTGCGCACGTACTGGTTGACCGTTTCGAGATCGGTGACCGGGAACTTCCGGGCGTCGGTGCCGAAGGAGAACGCGGTGAACTCGCCGCCGTCGCCGAACGCGTGCTCCCACTGGATGAGCGCGAGGGGCTCGTCGCTCGGGGCCATCGCGATGAACGGCCGGTCGGTTCCCCGCGCCCGCACCCACAGCTTGAACCCCTGCGAACTCTGCCCGTCGGCCACGACCTGCTGGGCCGGGCGTGGCAGGGCTGAAGTGAGCTCGATGCTCCCGAGCACGCCGAGGGGCGCCGTCACCACGCACGCCCTGGCCGCGATCTCGCGCCCGTCGGCGGTCGTCACCACGACGCCGTCGGGTCGCTCGTCGATGCGTGCCACGTGGACACCGAGCTCGACGTCGCCGGAGACGTCCGCCCTGATCGCGTTCGCCAGGGACACCGTGCCGTCGCGGAACCGCCAGTGGGAGCAGATGTCCAGCAGCAGCTGCCAGTCCCCGTTGCTCACCGCACCCCACCGCAACGCCTGCGTGAGCGCCCCGGTGGCGGCCGGCGCGTTGAAGTTCTGGCTCCACATCGCGTCGCAGAGGGCGTAGGCCTCGTCGTCCAGGTCGAGCTCGGCGAGCCGGTCGGCGATCGACAGCCGGTCGAGGTCCCGCCAGCCGTCGCCGGCGGTCGGTTCGTACGGGCGTTTGAACACCTCCATGCAGTCCTCCATGGACCGGCGCATGCCGTCGTTCATCCGCTCGATCAGGTCGGCCGCGCTGCCGCTGCGCCGGGCGCCGCCCACCAGCCAGTGCGCGGTGTCCGGCCACGCTGTTTCGGCGATCGGCAGCTTGTACCGGGTCACCTCCGACCACACGTGCCCCTGCATCCAGTGGATCCACCCGCCACCCATCTCGAGCTGCTCGCCCATCCGGGTGTCGGTCCACGTGCGGCCGCCGATCCGGTCGCGGCCCTCGAGCACGGCCACCCGCGCGCCCATCCACCCGAGTTCCCGCGCGACGGTCAGCCCGGCGAACCCGGCCCCGACGACTACGACGTCGACGTCGTGGTTCACGGGCCGGTCACCTCGTCCGGCATGCTCGAAGCCTCGACCTGGACGTCCTCCAGCAGTTCGGCCATCGCGAGGAACTCCGGGATGTCGCCCGCGCCCGCGTTGGCGCGCTCGGCGGCCGCGGCGCTCCGGTAGATCCAGACGTCGGTCCACGTGCCGTCGGCGTGCTCGGCCAGCACCGGCGCGCCGATGAGGTCCGGATGAGCTCTGCGGACCGCCGCGATGGCTTCGGGCCGGCGCGCGAGGAAGGCCGGTTGCTGTCCCTCCTTCACTCGGAACTTGACGAACTCGACACAATTCGGCATCCGGGACTCCTTCGGGTTCGGTGGATTATGGACGGTCGCCCTCAGGGCTGCACCTGGGCGGACGGTTCGAGTGCTTCGGCGTTCACCACTTCGCGCCACGCGTCGAAGCCGTGCTGGAAGGCGACGACACCCGCCTCCGGGAGGGCGATCTCGATCGCTTCGAGGATCTCCTGCGGCTCGACGCCCAGCCCGAGGGCGACCCGGATGTGGCTCTGGATGTGCGCCTTGTCCGCGCGCAGGACGGTCAGGCTCAGGACGAACAGGAGCTCCTTGGTCCGGCGGTCCAGCCGGCGCTGCGCGAGGTACGCCGCGCCGACGAGGTTGTCGGCGGCCTGCAGCACCGGGAAGTCGTTGGCCGCCATGACCTTGTGGTAGTCGAGCACGTACCCGCGTTTCGCGACCATTTCGTCGAGGTAGCGCTGGGCGGCGGTAGGAGTCATGAGCGGCCTTCCGGGGGCGTGGCGGGGACGAGGATGCGGTTGCTCTGGGCGACGAGGAGGGCACGGACCTCGCCGCGGAAGGCGGCGAACCCGGGGTCGTCGGCGAGCCGGGCCCGCCGGACCGCCCGGTCGGCCTGATCGGTGAAGCCCCAGAGGTAGACCAGGGTGTTCAGGGCGCCGACTTCGACGGTGTGGACGCCGAGCGGGTCACCGAGGTGCGCGACCTGCGGGCCGCGGCCGAGCCGGTACCACGCGTCGAGGTACCGGCCGGCTCCGCCGGGCACGAGCAGGTAGTTGCGCTCTTCGACGATCACTTCCGGCTCCCGGCGGTCCTGGTCAGCAGCAGGCGCTCGGGCTCGTCCGGATCAGTGTGTCCGATGTGGACGAGACCGCCGTGCCAGCGGTGGTCGGTCATGCCCGGGTTGTGGGTCGTCGACCCGTCCGGCCAGAAGATCTGCGGGCTCCCCTGGATCGGGAGACCGCCGCTCGCCTGGAAGTCCTCGGCGACGTCCGCGCGCGGGTTCGTGCGCAGCCAGGCCTCCACGACCACCGCCGGGACCACGTCGGCGTTGAACCCGCTCGCGATCACCAGCGCTTCGACCAGCCCGGCCCGGATGCTGACGTCGACGCCGTCGCGGAAGAACGCCAGCCGCAGCGCGAAGTCGACGTCTTCGGCCGCGCGGGCACCGTACAGCCGCCGGGCGACGGCGACGAGCTCGAACGCGGGCAGGAAGGTGGAGGGCCAGGACTCGCCGGTGTAGACGGCGAACAGCGCCGGTTCGTGGCCGGCCAGCACCGCGGTCTCCGTGGTGACGATGTCGCGCGGCGTCCCCCGGCGGTTGACCCATTCCAGCGGCCACGCCCGGGGCACGAACACCACGTCGAGCCCGTGGGTGTCCCGGGCCCGGCGCAGGCGGTGGACGGCGACGTACGCCCACGGGCAGTGGAGGTCCGACCAGACGTCGACTTCGACGGTCATGGCACCGGTGTCACGCCGGTGCGCCCGACCGCACGGCGGTCAGGACCTCGGCGAAGCGGGCGAGGCGGCCGCCCTGGTAACGAGCGCAGTCCAGGGTGACGTCGTCGGGCATGGTGGACGGGAACCCGGCCGGCCACGACGTGCCGTAGGGGTTTCCTCCGGCCGCGTAGACGATGTCGTCGGTGTAGCCGAGCGGGAGGATGACGCTGCCCCAGTGGTAGAAGACGTTGTGGAGGGACAGGATGGTGGCTTCCTGGCCGCCGTGCCGCTCGGCCGAGGAGACGAACGTCGTGACCGGCTTGTCGGCGAGCTTTCCCTCCTGCCACAGGCTGCTCGCGGTGTCGATGAACTGCTTCAGCTGCGCGGCCGGGGCACCGTACCGGGTGGGCGTGCCGAACGCGTAGCCGTCGGCCCACTCCAGGTCGGCGAGCGTGGCCACCTCGACCTCGTCGTCGGTCTCCGCCTTGTGCCGCGCCCAGCCGGGGTTCGAGGCGATCGCCTCGGGCGGGGCGAGTTCGGCGACCCGGCGCAACCGGACCTCGGCGCCGGCCGCTTCCGCGCCGTCCCGGACGGCCTCGGCCAGGCGGTGCACCGAACCGGTGGCGCTGTAGTAGGTGACGAGAATGCGGGTGCCCATGCGGCACTCCTTTCCTTGGATGGCAGGAAGTCAGAGGACGACGGTGATCGTCTTCAGTTCGGTGTTCGCTTCGAGGCCCGCCCAGCCCAGCTCACGCCCCAGGCCACTGAGCTTCGAGCCGCCCCACGGCAGCCGGGCGTCGAGCGGCGACCAGCCGTTGACCGCGACGGCCCCGGCCCGGACCCGCGCCGCCACGGTGTGGGCCCGGCTCAGATCGGTGGTCCACAAGGTCGCGGCGAGCGCGTAGCTGCTGTCGTTGGCGATGGACACGGCCTGGTCGTCGCCGTCGAACGCGATGATCGTGCCCACCGGCCCGAAGATCTCCTCGCGGGCGATGGTCATCCCGGGTGACGCGTCGGCGAACAGGGTCGGCTCCACGAAGTAGCCGCTGCGCTCCGGCTGCCCGCCGCCGGCGACCAGCGTCGCCCCTTCGGCCCGGCCGATGCCGATGTACCGCAGGACGCGCTCGCGCTGCTCGGCGTTGATCAGCGCGCCCATCGTGGTGCCCTCGTCGAACGGGTCGCCGAGCACCAGCTTGCCGGCGTGCGCGGCGAGGCGGTCCACGAACTCGTCGTGGACGGACCGGGCGACCAGGATCCGGCTGCCGGCGGCGCAGACTTCACCCTGGTTGGCGAATATGCCGAGGGCGACCCCGGCCGCGGCCGCCTCCAGGTCGGCGTCGGCGAAGACGATCTGCGGGCTCTTGCCGCCCAGTTCCAGCGTCGTGGGCCGGAAGGTCCTCGCGGCCGCGGCGGCGACGATCCGGCCGGTTTCGGGACTCCCGGTGAAGGAGATCTTGTCGACCCCGGGGTGGTCGACGAGCGCCTGGCCGGTGGTGGCGCCGCGGCCGGGGACGACGTTGAACACCCCGGCCGGGAAGCCCGCTTCCTCGGCCAGCTGCGCCAGGAGGAGGGACGTCAGCGGCGCGTCCTCCGGCGGCTTCAGGACCACGGCGCAGCCGGCGGCCAGCGCCGGCGCGATCTTCCAGGAACCGATCATCGTCGGCGAGTTCCACGGCGTGATCGCCGCGACGACGCCGACGGGCTGCCGGACGGTGTAGCTGAGCGTGCGCCGGCCCTGGTAGCCGGACGTGGGGATCGACTGGCCGGTCAGCTTGTCCGCCCACCCGGCGTAGTACCGGAAGGTGGCCACCGCCTGGGGGAGGTCGATCACCCGGCCTTCGATGCCCGGCTTGCCCACGTCGAGGGACTCGAGATCGGCGAAGTCTTCGACTCGGTCCTCGATCCGTTGCGCGAAGTCGAGCAGCAGCCGGCCACGCGCGGCGCCGTCCAGCCGGGCCCACGCACCGCCGTCGAGCGCGGCGCGCGCGGCGGTGACGGCCTCGTCCACGGTCGCGGCGTCCGCCTCGGCCACCGTGACCAGCGGCCGCTCGGTCACCGGGTCGACGACGTCGAAGGTGTGCTGCGTGGGGTGCTGCCAGTGGCCGGCCACGAAGGGGGTCACGGGGAGGCTGCGGGCGAGGTCTTCGACAGCGGAACGTCGGGACATGTTCGATTACCGTCCTTACTGCTCGATAGTCGTACTATAGGAGCGAGGTCGGCGCCGGTCAATCACACGGGCCGCCGGCCCGCTGTGCTAAACCATCACCAGCAACCGGCCGCCGACGGAGGACCCTCACGATGAACTCGCCGAGCGGGGAGACCTCCCAGACCCTCGACCGAGGACTGACCGTGCTGAGCCTGCTGGCCGGCCACAGCGACGGGCTGACCGCGGCCGAGCTGGCCGAAGCGCTTTCCACGGCCCGGGCGGTCGTCTACCGGTTGCTGCGCACGCTCGAAGCCCACCGTCTCGTCGGCCGGATCGACACCCGGTACGTGCTGGGGATCGGCATCGCCGAGCTCGCCAGCAAACTGCGTCCCCGGCTGCAGGCCACGGTGCTGCCGATCCTGCGCCGGCTCAGCGAGGACACCGGCAGCACCGCCCTGCTGACCATCGCCGACGGCGACCAGGCGCTGATCCTGCTCACCGAGGAGCCCACGCGCAGCCTGTTCCACCTCGCCCTGCGGCAAGGTGCCCGGCACCCCCTAGACGTCGGCGCCGACGGCGTCGCCATCCTGGCCGGCCGACCGGCGAGCGCGGATGACGGCGCCGAGGTCGAACTCGCGCGCAGCCGCGGGTACGCGCTCACGACCGGCGCCCTCCAAAGCGGCGCGGTCGGCATCGCGGCCCCGATCAAGACGTCCGACTGGGCGACGGCCAGCATCGGCGTCGTGCAGCTCGGCGTCGACGTTTCGGACCCGCGGATCCCCGAGCTGGTCACCTCGGCGGCCGCCGAGGCGGCGCAGCGCCTGTCCGGCGAATTCACCACGGAGACCGCCGCCCAGTCCTAGTCACCCCAAGCCTCGTGAGTGGTAATTCGGGTTAGAACCCGAATTACCACTCACGAGGCCTTGTTGCGTCACCACACATCTCGTCCGGCGACGGGGCTTCCCCATCGCCGCGCTGACGGCTACCCTTGCCGATATCCGTACAGCTTGTTCGATAATAGAACGGGAGAAGTCGTGGCAGACGACGTCACCGGAGCCGAAGCGCTCGTCCGTGCCGCGACGCACTCCGGCGCGGAAGTGTGCTTCGCGAACCCGGGCACGACGGAAATGCCGCTGGTCGCCGCGCTGGACCGGGTGCCAGGGGTGCGCGCCGTGCTCGGGCTGCAGGAGAACGTCTGCACCGGCGCCGCCGACGGGTACGCCCGCATCGCCGGAAAGGCCGCGCTGACGCTGCTGCACCTGGGCCCCGGCCTGGCGAACGGCCTCGCGAACCTGCACAACGCGCGCCGGGCGAACACGCCGGTCGTCAACATCGTCGGCGACCACACGAGCTGGCACCTGCCCTACGACGCCCCGCTGACCTCGGACATCGCCGCCCTGGCCGCGACGGTGGGAACGGTCCACACCGTGACCGACCGCGCGAGCGTCGGCGAGGCGACCCGGACGGCGATCGACGACGCCCACCGGCTGCTGGGTGTCTCGACGGTGATCGTGCCGGCCGATCACCAGCAGCAGGCTCTGCCGGAGGAGCCCGCGAAGCCCGCGTCGGCACCGTCACGTGCCTCCGTCGGCGAGGCCACCGTCGAGAACGCCGCGGCGCGGCTGCGGGCCGCCGGCTCGCGGGCCGTGCTGCTGCTCGGCGGGAACGCCTTGAGCCGTGAAGGACAAGAGGCAGCCGGCCGCATCGCCGCGAAAACCGGGCTTTCGCTGTACAGCGAGACGTTCCCGGCCCGCGCGGAACGCGGTGGCGGCCTGCCGGCCATCGACCGGCTCCCCTACTTCCCGGAAACGGCCGCGGCGGTGTTGCGGGAGGCCGCGGCCGTGATCGTCGCGGGAGCCGAGGACCCCATCGCGTACTTCGGTTACGAAGGCGTCCCGAGCGTGCTGACCGCGCCGGGCACGCTGGTCCGGCTGGCGCGGCCGCACGAGGACGCCGAAGAGGCGTTGCTCGCGCTCGCCGACCTGCTGGGCGCCGACGCCCCGGCCGCGCCGGCCGCGGCCTTCGAGCCGCCCGGCCCGGACGAACCGTTGTCCGGCCACACCATCGGCCGCGTCGTGGCGAACTGCCTGCCCGACCACGCCATCGTGTCCGTCGAAGGCGGGACGAGCGGCTACCCGTTCTCCACCGCGTCCGCTTCGGCCGCCGCCCACACCATCCTGACCAACACCGGCGGCGCCATCGGGCAGGGCCTGCCCTGCGCGCTGGGCGCGGCCATCGCGGCACCCGACCGGCCGGTGGTCGCGCTGCAGTCCGACGGCAGCGGCCTGTACACCGCGCAGGCACTGTGGACGATGAGCCGGGAGCGGGCGAACGTCGTCGTGCTGGTCGCGGCCAACCACACCTACCAGGTGCTGCGCACCGAACTCGGCCGCCACGGCAACGACGACTTCGGGCCGCAGGCCAAGGCGTTGACCAGCCTGGCCGAGCCGCGCGTGGACTGGGTCGCGCTGGCCACCGCCTTCGGCGTACCGGCCGTCCGCGCAACCCGCGCCGGCGAGCTGCGCCGCACCTTCACCGACGCCGTCGCCTCCGGCGGCCCGCACCTGATCGAAATGGCGCTATGACCACAGTGGACATTCCCCCGGCAGTGACTTCCTTCCTGGCCCGCGAACACGGCCTGTTCATCGGCGGCCGATGGCGGCCGGGCGAAACCGGGCAACGGCTCGTTTCCACCGACCCCGCCACCGGAAAACCCCTCGCCACCCTGGCCCGCGGCGGTCCCGGAGACGTCGAAGTCGCCGTCGCGGCGGCCCGAGCGGCGCTTGCCGATCCCGCCTGGCGCGATCTCACCCCGCTCCAGCGCGGCGAGCTGCTGCACCGGCTGGCCGACCTCGTCGAGGAGCACGCCGACGAACTGGCGCTCATCGAATCCCTGGACAACGGCAAGCCGGTCTCGGTCGCCCGCGCGGTCGACGTCGCCACCACGGCGAAGCTCTTCCGCTACTTCTCCGGCTGGCCCAGCAAGTTCGAGGGCTCGACCATCCCGCTGTCACCCCGCGGTGGACGGCGGATCCTGAACTACACCGTGCACGAGCCGATCGGTGTCGTGGGCGCGATCGTGCCGTGGAACTTCCCGATGTCGATGGCGTCCTGGAAACTGGCCCCGGCGCTGGCGATGGGCAACGCGGTGGTGCTCAAGCCGGCGGAAGAGACGTCGCTGTCCACGCTGCGGCTCGCCGAACTCGTCGCGGAGGCCGGTTTCCCGCCCGGGGTGCTCAACGTCTTGACCGGAGAAGGCAGTGTCGTCGGTGCCGCGATCGCGGCCCACCCCGGCGTCGACAAGGTCGCCTTCACCGGCTCGACCGAAGTCGGCCGCCTGGTCACGATCGCCGCCACCGGCAACATGAAGAAGGTCTCCCTGGAACTGGGCGGCAAGTCCCCGCACATCGTCCTGCCGGACGCGGACCCGAAGGCGGTCGCGGCCGCGGCGGCCGACGCGATCTTCTTCAACCAGGGCCAGACCTGCACCGCGGGTTCCCGCCTGTACGTCCACTCCGCCGTCTACGACGACGTGATGTCGGCGCTCGTCGATGAGGCGAACCGGATCGTCGTCGGCCCCGGGCAGGACCCGGCCAGCCAGATGGGCCCGCTCGTGTCGGCCCGGCAGCTGGACACCGTCAAGTCCTATGTGGAGTCCGGAGTGGACGAAGGCGCCACCCTCGAAACCGGTGGCTCGCGCCCGGCGGGCCTCGACGACGCCTACGTGGGCGGCCACTTCCTCGAGCCGACCGTGCTCACCGAAACCACGCACGCCATGCGCGTGGTCCAGGAAGAGATCTTCGGTCCGGTCCTCGTGGCCATGCGCTGGACCGACGTCGACGACCTGATCGGCAAGGCCAACGACACGCCGTACGGCCTGGCCGCCGGATTGTGGACGAACGACCTGACCCAGGCCCACCGGATCGCCGCCGCGATCAAGGCGGGCACCGTGTGGATCAACTGCTACAACCTCACCGACCCGGCATCGCCGTTCGGTGGCTACAAACAGTCCGGCTGGGGCCGGGAAATGGGCCGCGGTGTGCTCGAGCAGTACACCGAAACCAAGAGCGTCTGGGTGAACCTCTCATGAGCACAACGGAACTGGACGGCCAGGTCGCCATCGTGACCGGTGGCGGCCTGGGCATCGGAAAAGCCGTCACCCGCGCGCTGGTGAAGCGCGGCGCGACGGTCGTCATCGCCGCGCGCCGCCTGCCCGTCCTCCAGGCGGCCGCGGACGAGATCATGGCCGAACTCGGCGGCAAGGTCGTGGCCGTCGCCGCCGACACCACCGACACGGAGTCGGTGCTGGCGCTCGCCGAACGGGCCGCGGAGGTCGGCCAGGTCTCGATCCTCGTCAACGGCGCCGCCGCGCCTGCCGGGCTGGTCCGCGACGACGTCGCGAGCGCCGACCCCGAAGCCCTGCTCGCCGACCTGAACACCAAGGTCGTGGGCTACTTCCGGTGCGTCAAAGCGGTCGTGCCCCTGATGCGCGCGCACGGCTACGGACGGATCGTGAACATCGGCGGGCTCACCGGCCGGTCGAGCCACGCCCTTTCGGGGATGCGCAACCTCGCGATCGTGCACATGACCAAGGTGCTGTCGGACCAGCTCGGCCCGGACGGCATCACGATCAACACGCTGCACCCCGGCGTCGTGGAAACCGAGCACATCCACGAGCTGTACGCCCGCAACGCCGCCGCCCAGGGCATCACCGCCGCCCAGGTCGAGCAGAACTTCATCGACCGCACGCCCATCAGGCGGGTGCTCACCGCCGACGAGGTCGCCGACGCGATCTGCTTCTTCGCCTCGCCCGCCACCGGCGGGATCACCGGCGAATCGCTCGGCATCGACGGCGGCCTCACCCGGGGCATCTTCCTCTGACCCCTCTTCCGAAAGGAGCTCATCGATGCAGGGAACCATTCTGGTCGCCACCGCGGGACAGGGTGTGTTGCGCAGCAACGACGACGGCACGACCTGGAACCGCATCCCCCTCGACCAGGGACTCGAGTTCGACTCCGTGGTGCGCGCGCTGGCCGTCCACCCCGAACGGCCCGAAGTGATCTTCGCCGGCGCCGAGGTCGGGCTCGGCCGCAGCGACGACGGCGGCACCCGCTGGACGCGCGTCGACTCGCCGTTCAACGACACGCAGGTGTGGTCGATCGCGATCGACCCGAACGATCCCGACAGCATGCTGGTCGGCACCGGGGCACCGGCCCGCGCCGTCATGTACCGCACCACCGACGGCGGGGGCACCTGGGACCGGCTCTCCCCCGAACTGCCGGAACGCTGCGCCGGGGTCAGCAAGCCGCGGATCCTCACCGCCGTCTTCGACCACGTCGACGGCAAGTCCGCCTGGTTCGGCGTCGAGGAAGGCGGCCTCTGGCTCACCCGCGACCGCGGTGACACCTGGGACCGCGTCGACAGCCCCGACGGCGTCGCGCCGTCGGACATCCACTGCGTCGTCGTGCTCGACGGGCCGCCCAAGACGATCCTCTGCCTCGTCGTCAACGCCGTCTTCGTCAGCCAGGACGACGGCGCGACCTGGACCCGCACCGGCACGAAGTCGACGTGGGGCATCTACTACACCCGCCTGGTCGCCCGCATTCCCGGCAGCAACTCGGTGCTGCTCGGCATCGGCGACGGCACACCGGGCACCCAGACCCGCGTCTTCCGCTCCGACGACCTCGCGCAGACCTGGCGGGAGTCCACCTTCGACACCCCGGCCAACTCGACGGTCTGGGCGTTCGGCACCCATGCGGGCGACCCGGACCTCGTCTTCGCCGGCACCAAGTACGGCCACCTGTTCCGCTCCACCGACGGCGGCCGCACCTTCGCCAAGGAGTGGCGGGAGTTCCCCGAGATCACCGACGTGGCCTGGACCCCGGCCGTCGCCGCCGACGCACCCGCCGCCACCCACTGAAGGAGAATCCCATGGTCAAACCCGTGGTCGTCCGCACCCACCTGTCCCTGTTCGTGCGCGACCCCGAGGCGTCGGCGGCGTGGTACGCCGACGTGCTCGGCCTGGAAGTCACCGCCCGGGGCCCCCAGTGGGTCTTCCTCTCCTTCGGCCGCAAGCATCACGACCTCGCGCTCATCCGCGCCGAGGAGGGCGCGCAGCAGGGTGGCCTGGGTCTGCAGCACTACGGCCTGGAGATCGCGGGCGACGTCGACGATCTGCGCCGGTTGTACGGAATGCTGCTCGCCAAGGACGTCAAGGTGGTCAAGACGACCGACCACAAGGTCGGGATCGGCCTCTACTTCGAAGACCCCGACGGCAACCGGTTCGAGCTCTTCGCCGAAACCGTCACCGACGACGAAGAAGGCCGGCGCATCCTCGGCGAGCACAACGCACCCAGCGAGCCGGTCGAACTCGAACCCCTCTACCCGTGACCAGGAGGTCCACCCCCATGCCAGCCGCGAACTTCGGGCCCTACCACGTCCGGAAGTGGTTCACCCACGTCGAAGACGTGCTCGCCAACGAAACCGGGCAGGCCGCCGACGGCTCGGCGGTGCGCCGCATCGTCGTGGCCGCGGCCGTGCACAACCCCTACGCCGGTCGCTTCAGCGAGGACCTGAGCGACATCGTCGCCAAGTCGGACGAACTGGGGCGCGAAGTCGGCCGCCGTGCCGTCGAAGCCGCCGGCGGCGAGCCGATCCAGAGCTACGGCAAGGCGTGCGTCGTCGGGACGCTCGGCGAATACGAGCACGGCAACGCGTTCCTCACCCAGGTGTTCGCGGACCCGGTGCGAGAGGCGGTGGGCGGCGGGAAGTCGTGGGTGCCCTCGACCGGCAAGGTCGGCGCGGCCGGGGCGGTCATCGACATTCCCCTGGCCCACAAGGACGCGCTGTACGTGCGCTCGAACTACGACACGATCTCGATCGGCTTCGGCGACGCGCCCCGCCCGGACGAGGTCGTCATCGCCTTCGCGTTCGCCTCCCGCGGCCGGCTGCACGCCCGCCTCGGGGGCCTCACCGCCGCCGAGGTGCGCGGCGAGGACGGGCTGCGCTAGCCCGATGACCGAGCCGACGAGTCACCACATCGTCCTCAATGGACTCAAGAGCCGCTACCTGCGCTGGGGCGACGACCGGAACCCGGCGGTCCTCCTGCTTCACGGCCTGCGCAGTTACGCCCACACGTGGGACACGGTCGCCCGCGCGTTGAGCAGCACGCACGCGGTGATCGCCCCGGACTTCCGCGGGCGCGGCGAGAGCGCGTGGGACCCCGAGCGCGACTACTTCACCAACGCCTACGTCGGCGACCTGGAAAAGCTCGTCGCTTCGCTCGGGCTCACGCGTTTTGGCATCATCGGCCACTCGATGGGCGGCACGGTGGGATACGCCTATGCCGCACGGCACCCGGAGCAGGTCACGGCCCTGGTCGTCGAGGACATCGGGCCGGGTTCGTCGACGGACACCGCGGGCGCGGACCGGATCCTGCGCGAGCTGCGGGACACACCGCCCGGCTTCGATTCGCTCGGGGCCGTGCGTGCCTACTGGCGGGACACCCGGCCGGGCATCACCGAAGACGCGCTCAGGTCGCGGATCGAGCACACCGTCCGCCCCGGCGGCGACGGGCGGTGGGAATGGAAGCTCGACATGGCGGGCATCGCCGCCGCCCGGCGCAGCGGTGACCCCGCCGGGCCGGTCGACCTGTGGGCCTGCGTGGAAGCGCTGCGCTGCCCGACGCTCGTCCTCCGCGGCGCGCGCTCGGACTTCCTGCCGGTCTCCGTCTGCCGGGAAATGGCCGACCGGCAGCGGCTGCTGCACTGGCAGGAGATCCCCGAGGCCGGCCACTACGCGCACGACGACAACCCGGCCGATTTCATCCGGCTGGTGACCGGCTTCCTCACGGAAGTCTCGCCGTGACCGACCGCGTCCAGGTGGCGATCGTGGGCGCCGGCCCGGTCGGGGCGACCGCGGCCAATCTGCTCGGCACCTACGGCGTCACCACGCTGATCATCGACCGCGAATCCGACGTCGTGGCGTATCCGCGCGCGATCGGGGTCGACGACGAAACCCTGCGCACCTTCCAGACCGTCGGCCTCGCCGGCGACGTGCTGCGCAGCGCCATCCAGAACGTGCCGTTGAAGTTCTTCGACGCCTCCGGGCGCTGCCTGGCCGACATCCGTCCCACCGCCCAGGACCACGGCTGGTACAAGCGCAACATCTTCTCGCAGCCCGAGGCGGAGGCCGTGCTGCGCCGCGGCCTGCGGCGGTTCCCCCACGTGCGGGTGCTGCTCGGCACCGAACTGCGGCAGATCCGGCAGGACGCGGACGGCGTGACGCTCTCCCTGGCCGGCTCCCGTGAAGTACGCGCCGACTACGTGATCGCGGCCGACGGGGGCCGCAGCACCGTGCGCGGCCTGCTCGGCATCCCCCTCGAAGGCGCCACCCACCCGCGCAAGTGGGTGGTCATCGACTGCGCCAACGATCCCCTGGACGCCCCGTACACCGCGCTGCACTGCGACCCGCGACGCCCGTACGTCTGCGCCCATCTCCCGGACGACCGCCGCCGCTGGGAGTTCATGCTCTTCCCCGGCGAGGACGCCGACGAGATGCTCGCCCCGGACCGCGTCCGCGACCTCCTCCGGCAGCACGTCGCCGACCCGGACGTCGTCGACGTCATCCGCGCCCGGGTGTACACCCACCACTCCCGCATCGCCGCCCGCTTCACCGACGGCCGCATCGCACTGGCCGGCGACGCCGCGCACCTGATGCCGCCGTGGGCCGGGCAGGGCATGAACACCGGCATCCGCGACGTCACCAACCTCTGCTGGAAGCTCGCGGCGATCGTCCGCGACCAGGCCGATCACGCGCTTCTCGGCACCTACGACCGGGAACGCCGGCCACACGCCCGCGCGATGATCGAACTGTCCACCACGCTCGGCCGCATCCTCAGCCCGACCCGGCGGTCGCTGGCCCACGCCCGCAACTGGTTCCTCCGCGCGGCTTCCCTCGCCCCGGCGGTCAAACGGTGGGTGCTGGAGATGCGCTTCAAGCCGATCCCCCACTACCAGGCCGGGTTCGTGGCCGGTGCGGACGTCCCGGGCGTGGGCCGCATGTTCGTCCAACCACGGGTCGAGACGGCCACGGGTACGCACCCCCGCCTCGACGACGTGCTCGGACCGTGGTTCGCCGTGATCGGATTCGAATGCGACCCGCTGAGCGGGCTCGGCGACACTGAGCTCGCCGCGATGAAGATCTTCAACCCGCGGATCGTCAAGATCGTCGAATCCCGGGCCGGCGAGCGCCACCACAAGCAGCACCGCGTCGACCCTGGCACCATCGTCGTCGAAGACGTGCACAATGAGCTTCGCCCGTGGTTCCGCTCCCGTGGCCGTGACATCGTGCTGGTCCGCCCTGACCGCTATGTCGCGGCGTTGACCACCGCGGACGAACTCGGCTCGGCGATCACGAACCTGGCCGTGAGATTCGACGGCGAGCAACGGCAATGAGGAAAAGCGCTGACGACCAAGCAAGCCCGGCGGCTCGGTGGAGCACTCTGTCACCGAGTCAGAACTCGATCACCAGACGCGCGGGAACGCGGTTGGCCAAGACCTCTTCGAAGGCTTCGTTGATGTCCTCGAGCTTACGGGTCTCGGCCGTCACGGTCGTCCGGCCCGCCGCGTGCAGGGCGAACACCTCGGCCAGATCCTTCCGGGTACCGACGATCGAACCGATCACCGAGATGCCCTTGATCACCGCCTCGAAGATCGGGACCGGAAGCACGCCGCCCGCGGGGATGCCGACGCAGACCAGGCGGCCGCCGCGGCGGAGGGAACGCAGCGCCTGCTCGAACGCGCTCGGCGCCGCGGCCAGCACGATCGCCACGTCCGCCCCGCCCTGGGCCTGGACGGCTTCGGCCGGGTCGCCCGCGCTCGCGTCGACGACGCGGTCCGCGCCGAGCTCGCGGGCGAGGTCGAGCTTTCCGGGCTCGATGTCGACCGCCGTGACGAAGCCGCCCGCGATGCGTGCGTACTGGATGGCGAGGTGACCGAGGCCGCCGACGCCGAAGATCGCGACCCGGTCCGCCGGGCGGACGTCACCGACCTTGACGGCCTTGTAGGTCGTCACGCCTGCGCACGTCAGCGGGGACGCCTCGATCGGCGGGACACCGTCGGGCACGGGGACCGCGTAGTGGGCGTTCGCGACGGCGTACTCGGCGTAGCCGCCGTCGATCGAATAGCCGGTGTTCTGCTGCGCCTCGCACAGCGTCTCCCAGCCGGAGACACAGAATCCGCATTCACCGCAGGCCGAGCCGAGCCACGGCAGCGCGACCCGCTGCCCGATCCGGTCCTCCGGCACCCCGGCACCGACGCGTTCGATGATGCCGACGCCCTCGTGGCCTGGGATCAGGGGCAGGGCCGGCTTCACCGGCCAGTCCCCGTGAGCGGCGTGGATGTCGGTGTGGCAGATCCCGCAGGTCTCCAACCGGACCAGGATCTGCTGCGGGCCGGGCTCCGGGACCGGTACCTCGCGCAGCTCGAGCGCGGACGAGAAATCCGTGACGACTGCAGCCTTCATGTTCGCTCCTAAGGGTGATTTTGTGACCGAGTCGACGGTCGCGGATCGATGGAGGTGCCGCTGTGGCCGACGGTCACGAGCCGGCGGGACTTTGGTCATCCCGCCGGGTGCGGCCGGGCTGCCGGGCGAACCACTCCTGCTGCCAGCGGGCGAGGCGGATCCGGTCCAGCGCGAAGACCACTCCGCGGTAGGCCAGGGCGAGGGCGAACACCACGCCCACCCAAAGCCCGGTCGCGATGACGACCGCCGCAATCCGGGTGAGCGGGCGGTCGACCGGCGTGCCCGTGCCGTCGAGCCAGACCGGAACCTCGTTGCCCGCGACCGTTCCGGCCGGGGCGTCCACCTCGCCGGTGTGCCGCTGCCCGTCATGCGCCAGCCAAAAGGCTTTTGCCGGACCGGATTCGCCCAGGGTGCCGCTGTGGCCAACGGTGCCAGGCGCCGGTCCGTCGGCCAGCAGAACCGCCGTCGCCTCGTAGCGCGAAGCGATCTGATCGCGGGACTCGGCCGTTTCTGCCGCGTGGATGCCGATTCCGAGCAGGACCGCACCCACGCCGGCGAGCAGGGACGCCAGACCCACGACGAGCAGCACGGCCGCCTGAATCCGGTCCGACGGCCGGGCCACGGTGTCACGCCCGGGCAAGAGAGTGTGCCGCAACCGGATCAACCACATCGACGCGTACATCGTTTCCTGCCTTCTGCAAGCTTCGGAAAACGTGAGGTGCGCCCAGCATCACCGACCCCCGCGGTCACGGCGCAGGGCCCACAGTCCCGCGTCCGCGGGCCTTGCGGCCGTTTCCGCCATCGCCGATCCGGTGACTTTGGGCCCTGGCGCCACCGGTTCGCCGGGCCGACGCTGGAATCCCCGGCCCGCCGGGCGAGAGGTCTCCGGATGCAGACGGTCGAAGATCATCAACGGTGAACCGGCCTTCTTCGCGGTGAGGAAGAAGCTGCACAACGCGCTCCAAGGCGGCACCGAACCGATCATGGACGCCGAAATCCGGCTCTACGAGGAGACTTCTCTCCGCAACGCCGAGGAGCTGTCGACCGATCCGGATTTTGCGGACTGTGACTTCGTCTTCGTGCACGATCCGCAGCCGGCCGCAGTGTTGTCCTTTTCGGACACCACGCGGACACGGTCGGTGTGGCGGTGCCACGTCGACACCTCCCAGCCCGCCGCCGGCGTCTGGGACCGTACGCGCTGTCGGACCAGCACGAGATCGTGATCGAGTCGCCCCGGCACGACTGGGACTTCGCGACGGGCACCGAAGCGGAGGTCACCGATGTGCTGACGGCGTGGCAGCACCGGCTGCACGCGTTGCGGCCCGCGGCCGCCCAGGTCGTGGTGTTCCGCAACCACGGTCTTGCGGCCGGGATCTCCCGGCAGCACCCGCATTCCCAGGTCGCCGGCCTGCCCGTGCTGTCCGCGGGAACGCGGCGCGAGCTGGAAACCGCGCGCACCCACCACCGCGACCACGGACGGCGACTCGCCGAGGAACAGCGAGCTCGCGACCCGAGGTCTCACCCAGCGGCAGCCATCCCCGGCAGCGGAGTACTCCCCCGAACACATCCGCGGTATCTGCCCTCAGTGCCGCCGCACGCCGGCCCGGGCCAGGGTCAGCAGCTGGACCAGTAGCCCGATCGAGGTCCCGGCGAGCCCGACGATCAGCACGATCCGGGCCACCAGCGCCCAGTCGAACGACGCTCCCGCGAAATCGAGCGGAAAGACTTGCCAGAGTCGGACCAGTGCGGCCAGACCAGCACAGGACGTAACGACGCCGTTGAGCGCGACGAGCCACGCGGGGTCGTACCAGATGTGGACGAGACCGGTGACCAGGCCGGCCACCAGGGCGAGGTCGACCAGGCCCACCACCGAGGAGAATCCCGGGGTCAGGAACGGCACGGCTTCCCAGCCCGGCCGGCCGTTGACCAGGGCCAGCAGAACGCCGTTGAGCACCACCCCCACGAGGTAACCGGCACGCCGGGACCGGACGGGCGGGCGGGTTTTCACGCTGGTTGTCATGGTGACCTCCGTTCCTGCCTCGAGCATCGGCCCGCGGTCCCGCGTGGGGCAGGGTCCTGGGTCCACGAGTGGAGAGCCGAAAGGCCGCCGTTCAGCTTCGCCGCGCACCAGGTCCAGCTCGGCGCTCAGGCCCTCGGCGAGTGCCTCGAGGTCCGGACACCGGCTGCGGTCGGCGAGCATCGAGATAGTCAGGGTGCCCGCGTACGAGAGCACTTCGAAGACGACGGTCAGGTTCCCGGTTTCGCCCACGCTGAGCGGGATGGCCGCCCGGACCGGCGCACCGCCGAAGGTGACCGGCTCAGCGGGACCCCGCACGTGGCTGACGAGCGTGTGCATCCGGTGCTGGTGATTCAGGTACCAGCGGTAGCCGCCGAACGCGGCCAGCGGCCGACGCCGTCCGCGAGCACGTGGTCAAGCACGACCACCAGCGCGGCTTCCCCGTCGGCCAACCCGGTCACCAAGACCACGGACCACAACGGGGCATCACGCGGCAGCGGAGTCGAGACCAGCGACAGCGCCGCGTCCAAGACCGCCTGCCGGTCCCCCGGCGGCGCACACACCGCGGAATTGGCGCGTTCGACGGCCGGCCGCGATGTGCGGGGTCATCGTCCCGGTGGGCGGACGGCCGATCCCGGTCCGCCGCGCAGGACCTCTTGCTCCCCCCGCCGTGGCGAAGGCGGGTCGGTCTCCGCGGCGTATCCGATGCGCAGGAGAGCCTGCGGGAAGCCCGTGAGATCGAGGTCCTCGCACAGCGCAGAACGCACCGGCTCCAGGTGCAGCGGCTGCGTCAGCACCCCCGCCGCCAGGCCGAGGTCGACCGCGGCGAGCCAGGCTCGTTCCAGCGCATACCCGGCGCGGATGTGGTCGAGCCGGGCGTCGGCCACCGTGACGAAAACCAGCAGGGTCTCACCGGTGAGGCGACGCTCGAGTTCCGGTGTGTCCGGGACCTCCGTGGCGCGCCGGACCAGCCCGGCCCACGGCACCGAACCCGACGGCACCCGGCTGGCGGGGATTCCCACGCCGTGCCGGTGGGCATCTTCGTCCCGGATCGTCCAGAGAGACAGCTCGCGCTGGTAGCCGCGGTCGGTCCGGAAGTGCTCCGCGGCGAAGTGCAGCAACCGGGCGACGACGGCGACCTCACTGCCGGGCCGGACGGGACGTGCTTCGACGCCCGGCGACCCGCCCGCGTCGACGAGCTTGTGCACCACCGGTGCCGGCACAGCCACCCCGTCGAACGGCGCCCGGTGGCTCGCCCGGCGGGCGATCGCCCCGTACCGGCGGAGTTCTTCTGGGCTGGGTGCGGCCTCGGCGCCGACGGCGATCCGGGCCACCAGGCCCGGATCGTCCGCGTCGGGCAGTAACGCGGTCTCCGCGGCCCGGCCGAGGGTTCGTACGGCGAGTTCGAGGTTGGCCACCGCCGCGCCGCACGACGCGGCGCGGTCGCGGCCGTGTGGGTCGTGGTGTGGGAGGGCCGGTTCGGCGCGTTCGCGCACCCGCAGCTCGTCCGGCTCGACCTCCAGCAGCCACGGCTGGGTGTTGTGCACTGACGGCGCACTCATCATCGACCGGAGCAGTAGTTCGGTCTCGGCCGCCTTCCAGGGCCTTTCCTCCACAGTGGACATGCCGAGTCACCCGGTCCGGCCCAGAAAAGACGCGGACCACTCGTCGCGGCGGTAGCGCAGCAGACGGGCCGCCAGTTCGCCCGGGTCGCCGCACAGATCCACCGGAACCGGCGCGGAGACGGGCCTGCCGGTGGAGTGGATACCGGCCACGAAGCGGCGGACGCGGGACGGCGCCGGCACGAGCTCACCGCCGAGTGAGGACTCCTCGCCGACACCGAGCGCGGCTCTCACCGCGGCCAGGTAGCGGGTCGGCCCGCACCGCAGCCCGTGGTCACGGTCGATACCGGTCAGCAGGGGAATCACCCTCCATCGTCGTGGGACTCCTCTCCGGCCGCGTCGGGCCGGATTCCCCTCGTTCCGACGGTACGACTCCGCTGCCGCGTGAGGATGGCGTCGTTCGGCCCCGAGGAGAAGGACTTTCGTCACCTGAACGTCTCAGGGCCCACAGCAGGTCCGGGAGCACCGGGACGCCCGTCCGCCCGCAGGCCCTCGACGCGGCCCCGGCTTGCGGTGCCTTCGTCCCCGGTCCGGGACTTCCGGCTCCCGGCCGGTGACCTAACGCCCTTCGGCGGCGCGTGCCGACCGGCGATCCTCAGGGCATGAACGTGCCTTGGGCCGATGTGCACGAAACCCACATCGGTGCGGTCTTCCTCGTCGGGGACCTCGCCTACAAGCTGAAGAAGCCGGTCGACCTCGGCTTCCTCGACTTCACCGCCCGCGAGACGCGGGAGCGGGTGTGCCACCGGGAGGTGGCGCTGAACCGGCGGCTGGCACCTGACGTCTATCTGGGCGTCGCCGACGTCACCGGCCCGGACGGCGCGGTGTGCGACCACCTCGTGGTCATGCGCCGGATGCCCGAGGATCGCCGGCTGTCGACGCTGGTTCGCGGGCACGAGCCGCTGCACGTGACGATCCGGCAGCTGGCGCGGCAGCTCGCCACCTTCCACGCGCGGGCCGAACGCGGCCCCGGGATCAGCGCCGACGAGACGCGCGACGCGGTCCGGAACCGGTGGCGCGCGAGCTTCGAGCAGGTGCGGCCCTTCCACGGCGAAGTGCTGGACCCGGCCATGGCGCTCGAGATCGAAACCCTGGCCGAGGACTTCCTCGCTGGCCGCAAGGCGCTGTTCGAGCGCAGGATCGCGGAGGGACACGTCGTCGACGGCCACGGCGACCTGCTCGCCGACGACGTCTTCTGCCTCGACGACGGTCCACGCGTGCTGGACTGCCTCGAGTTCGACGACCACCTCCGGCACGTCGACGTCCTCGACGACGTCGCTTTCCTCGCCATGGACCTCGAACGGCTCGGCGCGCCGGAGCTCGGGGAACAGCTGCTCGCCGACTACCGCGAGTTCGCGGGTGACCCTGCTCCCCCGGCCCTGGTGCACCACTATCTTGCCTACCGGGCGTTCGTCCGGGTCAAGGTCGCCTGTCTGCGCCACGCCCAAGGCGACACCGAAGCGGCTGGGCTCGCGGGTGAATACGCCGGACTCGCCCTGGAGCACCTCCGGCTGGGGCAGGTGCGGCTGGTCCTCGTCGGCGGAGAACCGGGCACCGGCAAGTCGACGGTCGCCGGTGGTCTGGCCGACCGGCTCGGCGCCACGCTGCTGCAGTCGGATCGGCTGCGCAAGGAACTGGCCGGGCTCGTCCCGGCCCGGCGGCCCGCCGAGGGCTACCGGCAAGGCCTCTACGACGACCACCACACCGACGCGACTTACGCCGAACTCGTGCGCCGGGCCGAGCAACTGCTCGCCCTGGGCGAAACCGTCGTGCTGGATGCGTCCTGGAACGCCGCCCGGCACCGCGAACTCGCCACCGAGACAGCCGGACGGACGAGCAGTCCGCTGGTCGCCGTCCACTGCCAGGGACCGGAAGCGACAGCCGCACACCGGATCACCGGCCGAGCGGGCACCCTCTCCGACGCCACCCCGGACATCGCGCACCGGATGACCGCCGACGCCGATCCCTGGCCCGAGGCACACCCGCTCCCGACCACCGGCACGCCGGCCGAATCGGTCGCGCGCGCACTGGCCTGGCTGGCGCCGGAGCACCGAAAGTCCCCGATCCAGAGGCATTCCGGCCCTGCTGCCGACGAGCTGGGCGGTGCGAGGCTCGACTCGACCGAACACCCGGACCGCGAGGAAGGCCGATGATGGAGCGAGCATTTCCGGACGAGTTCACCGTCAGGACCGCGGTGGCGATGGCCGTCCGCGCGCCGTCGGTGCACAACTCCCAGCCGTGGTACTGGCGGATCGGGCACAGCTCGCTGCACCTCTACGCCGATCCGAACCGGCTCCTGCACGAAACCGACCCGGACGGCCGGGACCTGATCCTCAGCTGCGGCGCCGCTCTGCACCACCTCCGGATCGGCTTCGCCGCGCTCGGCTGGACCGCCGAAGTGCACCGGCTGCCCAACCCCGGCGAGCCCGACCACCTCGCCGCGATCACCCTCGAGCAGCACCAGCCGACGCAGGACGAGATCGCCATGGCGGCCGCGATCCCCCGGCGGCGCACCGACCGGCGCCAGCACAGCTCCTGGACCGTACCCCGCGGGCACGTCGAAGCCATGGCCAAGGCCGCGGCGCTGGAAGGCACCGTGCTGCAGGTCGCCGAGAACTCCGCGCGATACCACCTGGCGACCGCGATCGAAGAGGCGTCCCGGCGGCACGCCCACGACCCTGCCTACCGCACCGAGCTGGCTGCCTGGAGCGGCCGCCACGTCTCGCCCGACGGCGTCCCGGCCCGCAACACCCCGGCCCCCGACGACACCCCGGGTGCGCTGCGCGCCCGCCCGTTCGCCGACCCGCTGCTGGCCCAGCCGCCCGACGCCAAGGCCGAAGACGACGAGACCGTGCTGCTGATCCTGAGCACCGCCTCCGACGACCGGATGTCGCGGCTGCGCGCCGGCGAGGCGACCAGCGCGGTGCTGCTCACGGCGAACGCGTTCGGCCTGTCCTCGTGCCCGCTGACCGAGCCGCTGGAGCTCGCCGATGTCCGCGAGACGGTGACCGAGCGGGTCACCGGCGGGTCGTTCCCGCAGATGATCCTGCGCGTCGGCTGGGCACCCGCCAACGCCGACCCGCTGCCCGCGACCCCGCGCCGTCACCTCGCCGACGTGCTGCAGCCGCTTGAAGCGGCCCCGAAGCATTTCCAGGCCCACTAGGAAAGGAGCCGGTCATGCCGTACTGGCACTACCCCACGACGATGGGCTGGGCGGGCGGCATCGGCATGCTCGTGCTGATGGCGCTCGTGCTGGCCGCTCTCGTCGCCCTCGTCGTCGTCCTCGCCCGCAAGGCACCGCTACCGCCGACGCCGGGCGACACCGCCCGGCGGATCCTCGACGAGCGGTTCGCCCGTGGCGAGATCGAGCAGGAGGAGTACGAACGCCGGCGTGACGCCCTGACCCGAGCCGGCTGATGGACCGCCTCAGCCCGCTCGACGCCGTCTTCCTCGAGATCGAGGACGAAGACCCCAGCGCATCCCTCGCCATCGCCTCGATCGCGATCGCCGAAGGACCCGCGCCGGCGCAGGAGGAGTTCGTCGACGTCGTGCGAGCCCGGCTGGCCGGCATCCCCCGGTACCACCAGAAGGTCCGCACGGTGCCGTTCGACCTGGGCCCGCCGGCCTGGGTCGACGACCCCGCTTTCGACGCGGGAGCACACTTCGGCCGGATGGCGCTGCCCGAACCGCACGACGAGCAGGCGCTGTGTGAACTGGTCGCCCTGCTGATGGGCGAACGGCTGGAACGCGACCGGCCGCTGTGGGAGTTCTGGGTCATCGAAGGCCTGCCGGACGGGCGCTGGGCGATCCTGGCCAAGGTGCACCACGCACTGGCCGACGGGCTCGCCGCGACCCGGCTGCAGACGATCCTCTTCGGGGACACACCCGCGCCGGCTCGACGTGCGGAAGCACCCGATCCCGGTGCGGCCAAGCTGCTGCTGGACGCCGCGGGCTCGATCATGCGCGCCCCCTGGGACCAGACGCGCCTGATCGCCCGTGCGCTGCTGCACCCGAACCGGCTGGCCCGCCGCGTGAGCGACGCCGCCCGCGGCCTCGCCGCGCTGACCTCCGCGCTGCTGCCGGCGTCGCCGACTCCGCTGACCGGGCCGCTCGGCCGCGACCGCCGGTACGCCACCGCGTCGGTGGCCCTGGCCGACGTCAAGTGGGTGGCGGAGACACACGGCGTCACGGTGAACGACGTCCTGCTGGCCGCGGTCGCCGGCGGCTTCCGGGAACTCCTGCTGCACCGCGGCGAAACGCCGGCCGCGGACAGCGTGCGGTCCCTGGTGCCGGTGTCCGTGCGCACCGGCACCGCCGTCGACAACGAAGTCTCCCTGCTGCTGCCGTTGCTGCCGGTCGACCTGGCCGATCCAGTGCAGCGCCTCGTCCGGGTGCACCACCGCCTGAGCACGCTGAAAGCGAGCAAAGAGGCCGACGCCGGCGCGCTGCTGACCGCGACCGCCGCCCACGAACCGTTCGCGCCGACCGCCTGGGCCATCCGGGCCGCCGCGCACCTGCCCCAGCGCAACATCGTCACGGTGACGACCAACGTGCCCGGCCCGGCCGAACCGCTGTCCGCACTCGGCCGCCGGATCGTCGAAATCTACCCGTACGTGCCGATCGCGTTGCGAGTGCGCACCGGGGTGGCGATGCTCAGCTACGCCGGACGGATCACGTTCGGCATCACCTCGGACGCCGGCACCATCCCGGAGACGGGCGTGCTCGCCAAGGCGATCGAGCGGGAGGTCCAGGCCCTGAGCGCCGCGTTCCCGTGATCACCGGACCGCGGCGAACTCCGCGGCCAGCCCGCCGACCAGGGTCTCCGGATCCGGGATCAGCTTGCGGTCCGTGCCGAACCCGAACCGCACCTGGCCGGCATAGCTGAAGATGCAGATCGTGATCGCCTGCCGCCCGCTGCACGGCGCCCAGCCGACGACACCCTCGACCTCCGCACCGGCCAGCGTCATCGGCGCCCGCGGGCCGGGCACGTTCGTCAGGACCCCGACGGCCTTGCCGGCGAAGAACCGGCTCAGCGCCAAACCGACCGGTGCCGGACTCTGCGCGATCGCGTACTGCATCCCGAACGTGAGCACCGGTTCGTAGGAGTCCCGGATCCGGGCGACCCGGCGGTGCACCTCGGCGAGGCGCTCGGCGAACGTCCGGCGGCCCAGCGGCAACTGGGCCAGCACGAGCGAGAAGTGGTTGCCCAGGGTCGCGGGCAGTTCGTCGTCGAACGACGACAGGCTCACCGGAATCAGCCAGCCCAGATCGGACGGATCCGGACGGGCGGTGCCGTGGGCGGTGAAGTAGCGGTCGAGCGCGCCGGCGACCAGCGCCGTGCAGACGTCGTTGACCGTCGTCCCGGTCTCGTGGCCGATCCGGGCGAGTTCGGCCAGCGGGATCGGCTCGCCCCACGCCGCGGTCTTCTCGACACCCGGCTCGCCGTCCCAGAGCCCGGTCGCCGTGGACGGCCCCAGCAGGTCCGTCGCGCCGGTGGCGCTGTGCCAGACCGTCGTCGCGGCACCGGCCACCGTGTCGACCACTCGGCGGGGGCCGCCGTCCAGCGCCGAAGCCAGGAATCCGGCGACGGCACCGGTGGTGCCCACCGCCGCGGTCACACCCAGCACCGGCAGGGCCACGGCGGTCTCCAGCACGGGGTGCACGCGGGCCGCGTGCTGCTGGGCTTTCGCGCCGGCGTCGCCGAGCGCGCGCAGGGCGGCCGCACCGAGCCGGGCCACCGGCTGTGCCACGGCTTGCCGGTGTGGTGCCGCACCACCGACCTTCGCGTGCGGGGCGACGGCAGCGCCGTCCGCCGGGTCCAGGAGGCTGAACAACACCTGCGTCAGCCGGATCCCGTCGGCCATCGCGTGGTGCGTGCGACAGACGAGCGCGCTGCCACCGCGAAAGCCCTGCAGCAAATCGATGGTCCACAGCGGACGCTTCGGGTCGAGCGGGGTGCTTCGGCGAGCGGCGACGAAGTCCTCAAGCGCCGCCTGGTCAGCGGGTGCGGGAAGTTCCTGCTCCACCACGTGCATCCCGAGGTCGAAGCCGACATCGGTTTCCCAGCTGATCGATTGCGCCGGGCCGCCGTGCCGCACGGCTCGCTGCAGGTACACCGGGTACCGCGCGAGCAGCCGGTCCGACACGAGCGACCGCAGCCGCGCGACGTCCACCGGCGTCCTGGTCCACAGCACGGACGTGACGACCATCAGGTTCTCCGGCCGGTCCAGGTGCACCCACAAGCTGTCCTGCGCCGGCATCCGCCGATGCGGCCCGAACGGTTTCCGCGTGTTCCGCACCGTCATCGCTGCTCCTCCCGCGGTACCGACTCCTTCGATTGCCAGCCAACGCCTTCCGGCCGTCCCGCGAAGCTGCCGTTCTGCCCGACCTGCGAGGACCAAGGGCCCTACGCGCGGAGACCCGCGGTGCAGACCATCGAGGGGAACGAACGATGACAGGGAGACGCCATGACGGTAAGGCTCGGGATCAACGGCTTCGGCAGGATCGGGCGGGACATCCTCCGATGCGTGCTGGAAACGCCGGACAGCCCGATCGAAGTGGTCGCGGTCAACGACATCACGTCCCCGGAGATGCTGGCGCACCTGCTCGCGTACGACTCCACCTACGGGCGGCTGCGCACGCCGGTCGAGGTCGTCGACGGCGAAGCCCTGCGCGTCGGCGACCACCTCATCCAGGTGACCGCGAAGGCCGACCCCGCGGAGCTGCCGTGGGGCGAGTACGGCGTCGACGTCGTCGTCGAGTCGACCGGCAGGTTCCGCACCCGCGAAACCGCCGGAGTGCACCTGGCCGCCGGTGCGAAGAAGGTCGTGATTTCCGCGCCCGGCAAGGACGTCGACGCGACGATCGTGCTGGGAGTCAACGAAGGCGACTACGACCCGGCGAAGCACCACATCGTCTCGAACGCCTCGTGCACGACCAACTGCGTGGCCCCGATGGTGAAGGTGCTGCACTCCGCGTTCGGCATCCGCCGCGGCCTGCTCACCACGATCCACAGCTACACCGGCGACCAGGCGCTGCTGGACCGCCCGCACAAGGACGCGCGCCGCGCCCGCTCGGCGGCGGTCAACGTGGTGCCGACCAGCACCGGCGCCGCCAAGGCGATCGGCCTGGTGCTCCCGGAACTGGCCGGCAAGCTCGACGGCGTCGCCGTGCGCGTCCCGGTCGAGGACGGCTCGCTGACCGACCTGACGGTGGAGCTCGAGCGCCCGGTGACGGCGGAGCAGGTGAACCGGGCGTTCGCCGAGGCGGCCGACGGCGACCTCAAGGGCATCCTGCGCTACACCGAGGCGCCCATAGTGTCCCGCGACATCATCGGCGACCCGGCGTCCTGCGTGTTCGACGCCCAGCTGACCAAGGCCGACTCGCACTTGGCGAAGGTGTTCGGCTGGTACGACAACGAATGGGGCTACGCAACCCGCACGGTCGAGCTCGTGGAACTGATCGGGCGGGCGCTGGACCAGTGCGCCGGGTGCCCGCCGGGGTGGCTCGGCGAGCCCCCGTCCCCAACCGGATGAGGCGAAACCGATGAGACGCAGATACGCCGCTTCGGCGGTGAGCGTGGTCTCACCCGCGGTGACCGACTCCATGCCCGCGCGTGGCGTCGTCTGGCCCCGCGGATGAGACGCCCGTCCGCCCGGGCAATCTTCGCGTGCGGACGGGCGGACGGCTCTTCGGAGTCGGCGACGCCTGGTGCCGAGCACCATGGATATACCGGCGGCCAACGTCAGCAGGCCGAGCCGGCCGATATCCACGCCCGTCCTGGAAGCCCGATGAGAGGAGTCGACATGGGACACCACAAGCGGTGGCGTGACCTGACCGCCCGGCAGCGCACGGGAATCGGCGCCGCGGCGAGCGTGCAGCTCCTGCTCTCCGCGGCGGCCTGGTGGGACCTCGCCCGGCTACCCGCCGAGCGCGTCCGCGGGCCGAAGTGGCCGTGGACCCTGGTGATCGCCGTGAACTACGTCGGGCCGGTGGTCTACTTCGCGTGCGCGCGGGCCCCGCGTGCGACGACGACCGGGCAAAGCGCGTAGGACATCAGCGACTGCTCGTCGAGCCCAGGGCCAGGCCTCTGAACCCGCCCCGGCCGCGGCTGCCGACCACGAGCAGTTGCGCCCGGTCGGCGAGGTCGAGCAGCTGCTCGGCCGGGCGTCCGGCCCGCACGACGCGGTCGACGACCACGTCCGGGTACTTCTCCTGCCAGCCGGCCAGCCGCTGGGCGAGCAGTTCGTGTTCGTGCTCCTCCACCGCCGTGCTGTCCATCGTCCACCGGCCTTCTTCGAAGACGGCAGTCAGGAACGCTTCGTGCCAGCAGTGGACTGCGACGAGCCGCGCACCTCGCCAGGACGCCTCCTCGAACGCGACCGCGATGGCCTCCTCGCTCGCCGGGGTGCCGTCGACGCCCACGATGACGGGCCCTTCGGCCGGCGGCTCGTCTTCCCCGGCATGTGCCCGGATCAGCGCGACCGGGCACGGCGCGTGCGCGGCCAGCGCCACCGAGACCGACCCGAGCAGGACCCGGCCGAGCGGGCGCAGGCCCGGCGTCCCGAGCACGATCATCGCCGCGCCTTCCGCTTCGGAGAGCAACGCCTCGGCGGGCCGTTCCGAGCGAACCACGGTTTCGGCACCGGTGCCGGACGCGGCGGCACGGGCTTCGGCGAGCATGCGCTCGCCCCGCGCGCCGACCGCCTGCTGGATCTGCTCGAACGTCGGGTCGCCCCGCGGGTAGGGTGGTGGCAGCTCGGGCAGGGCATGGACCAGGCGCAGACCGAGGTTCCGTTCCCGCGCGACGCGCGCCGCCCAGCGAACCGCCGTGAGCGCGCCCACCGACCCGTCGACGCCGACCACCAGTGCTGAAGCCGATCCGGTCATCCCGCTTCCCCTTTCGCGTCACCGCTCACACGGAAAGTCAACCGGCCGAAGCCGCCTCCGGCGCGGGGCTTCCGCCCTTGTTCCGCGGGACTTTGGTCCATTCCGCGCGGTGCCCGTGAACGAGCGCCCAAGGGCCTCCCGGCCGGGGACCTTCGACTCCAGACCGCGCCGCCGCGACGGCAGAAGCTGATGGCAACACCGAAAGAACGGAGGTTTCCCCATGTCCATCCGACCGGATGAGAAGAAGACCACCTCGAACCGCGTCCCGGCCCAGCGGGCCACCGGGCCGGCGACGGTTCCCGACTTCGTCGCCGAACCGGCGATCGCCGGGAAGTCCCTGGCTGTTCTCCGGTTCGCCACGGGATTCGTGTTCCTGTGGGCGTTCCTGGACAAGATGTTCGGCTTCGGCTACGCAACTCCGGCCAAGGGCGCCTGGATCAACGGCGGCTCGCCGACCAAGGGCTTCCTCAGCGGCGTCCACGTCGGACCGTTCGAGTCGATGTTCCACGTCTGGGCCGGCACCTGGTGGGCGAACTGGCTGTTCATGCTCGGCCTGGCCGCCGTCGGCATCGCCGTGATCGCGGGCATCGGCCTGCGGCTGAGCGCGATCGCCGGCGGGCTCATGATGCTCCTGATGTGGGCCGCCGAATGGCCGTTCGCCCTCAGCACCAGCACCGGCGAGGCGACGCACTCCACCAACCCCGTCATCGACTACCACATCATCTACGCACTGGTCCTCATCGTGCTGGCGGCCGCCGCGGCCGGGAACACGTGGGGACTCGGCCGTCGCTGGGCCGCCCTCGTCGGCGACCGCACGTGGCTGCGGTGAATCGAATGTCATCCATGGGCGCCCGCCGGCCGGCGGGCGCCCGTTCCCGCTGTCCGGACAAGGAGAAGAAATGAAGGCACTCGTGTACGACGGTCTGGCCGCACTGGCGCCGCGGCCGGACACAGCGCAACCGGCCGGCCTGGCCACGAGGGGAGTCGAAGTGACCTGGCTGGCACTGGGTGCCTTCCTCACCACGATCATCGATGTGGGGCTCGTATTCGGCACCGTTCGCAAGCGTCCGCGGTAGCTCGGCTGCGGCGGTCGTCATCACTTCACCGGAAACACGAGGGCCACCGTCCGGTATGGACGGTGGCCCCTTCGCCGCTCTTCAGTTGTGCGGTCTGTGCGAGCTCAAGATTCCGACCTCGCCCGGCGGAACCGGGGACACACCCCGGTCGTCGAAGCGGGTCTTCAGGCTCTGCCGCACCTCGACGACCCCGTCGACCCTGCGCACCAGCGCCGTGATCACCGGGACCATGCTCGTCCGCTCGACCGTGCCGTTGAGCGTCACGATGCCGTTGTGCACCGCGACGTACAAGGACGACGGGTCCAGAGCCATCTCGTGCAGGAGCACCTCGTCACGGACCTCGTCACGGATCTCGCGATCGGTGCGCAGGAACACCCGCAGCAGGTCCGAGCGGGAGACGACACCGACGAGCTTGCCGGCGTCGTCCACCACGGGCAGGCGGTGGAAGTGGTTCTCCTCCAGCAGTTTCGCCGCCACCGTGACGTCGTCGTCCGACCGGACGGTCACCGCGGGCTTGGTCATCAGGTCGGCGACGAACGCGGCGCCGGCCTTCCGTTTCGCTTGGCGCGAACCGGGCTCCAACAGGCCGTGCGGAGCCTCGTGCTCCAGCAGATCGCCCTGCGAGACGACGCCGAGGACCCGGCCGTCCTCGTCCACCACCGGCGCTCCGCTGATGTTCCACGAAGCCAGGAGGACGGCGACGGCCTTGAACGGGGTGCCGGGTCCGACGGTGGCGACCTCGGTCGTCATGACCGACCCGACCTTGCGGCGGCTGGGCATTTTGCTCTCCTTCACAGCAACGGTCCGGGGTAGTACGTGGCTGCCGGCTCCGCCACGGGCTCGGCTTCCTTCTCCGGCTCGGGGACCGTCCGCGCGGGGATGACGACGACCGGGCAGTTCGCCTCGCGCAGGCAGTGCTCGGCGACCGAGCCGACGAGCAACTTCAGCAGCCGGCCGCGGCCGTGGCTGCCGAGCACGAGCATCGCCGCGGCCTTCGACGCCTCCTCCAGCGCCACCGTGGCCGAGTGCTCGACCAGCTCGGTCCGGACGGCCACGCCCGGGTGCTCGGCGCGGACCTCGCCGACGATCTCGTCGAGCTGCTGCCGCTCCCGGTCGGCGACCGTCTGCGGGGTGCCGGCGACCGCCGCGCCGAGGTCGTAGACCGGCTCGAACGTCCACGCGCGCAGTGCGACGACCGGCCGGCCGCTCACCGCCGCTTCCGCGACCGCCCAGCGCAGCGCGGCCATGCTGACCGCCGAATGGTCCACGCCGACGACGATGTCGCCCTGGTTTGCCGTGGTCATGGGAGTTTCACCTTCTCTTCGTTGTCAGGTACGGGTCTTGCGGTCCTGCAGCTGGAACCACTCCTGCTGCCATCGGGCGAGGCGGAAACGGTCGAGGGAGAACACCGTGAGCCGGTAGCAGGCGGCCAGCAGCGCCACCACGCCGAGCCACAGGCCGAGCCCGACGCCGACGGCTTCGATGGCCACCCCGGCGCTGCTCAGCGGCGGATCCACCGGGTTGCCGGTCCGGTCCACCCAGATCGTCACCGTCTCGCCCTTGAGCGTGCCCCGCGCGGCGACCACGTGGCCGACACGCCTGGTTCCGTCGGCGAGCAGCCAGGTCGCGTCGGTGGGTTCGCCGTTTCCGACGACGCCGGCGCGCGAGTTGACCGCCACGGGCGGTCCGTCGGCGAGCAGGGTCGCGGTGACCTGAGTGCGCTCCCCCAGCTCGTGCGCGGACTGCTCCTGTTGCCGGACGTACGTTTCCGAGCCGAAGCTGGCGGCGACCGGCAGCGCGGTGAGCGCCAGCAGCACCACGAGGACTCCCAGGCCGGCCTGGAACCGGTCCGAAGCCCGCGCGACCGAGCCGCGGCGGGGCAGGATGGTGCGCCACATCCGCGCGATCGGGTTCGACGACGTGCTCATGCTCCCTGGCTCCTCCGGTCGGAAATCTCGGGTAGCACCAGGATCATCGATTTCCCGGACCGTTCGAAGAGGCCTTGGTCCCCGGTGCGCCGGGACTCGCCTGCGCCGCTGGGGAGGTCCTCCGACGGTGCCCTGAGGACTTAGGACCCTTTGCCGGCGGGGGATCGCCGGGGATGGTCGGGAGACCCGGCCCGAACGGAGCACGAACCATGCGCGCACGCGAGATCATGACCACGCCGACGTTCGCCCTGACGCCGTCCGCCTCCCTCGAAGAGGCCGCCGAGGTGATGACTCGCCACGGGTTCACCTCGATGCCGGTGGTCGACACGGACGGGAAGCTGCTCGGCCTGGTGTCCGAAACCGACATCCTGCGGGTCCCGGTTCCGCCCGGCGACCCGGACACCGGCGTGATGCTCGACGGCGGGCCGCGCACGGCAAGTTCGGTGATGCGCCGGTCCGGTCTCGCCGTGGCGGGTGACATCGAGGTGCGCGAGCTGGCGCGGATGATGACCGACGCCGGCGTTCGCTCGGCGCCGGTCGTCGAGGGCGGGCACGTGGTCGGGATGGTGACCTTCCAGGACGTGCTGCGCGCGACCGCCGGCCATGCCTGAGTCTCATTCCGCCGGCACGTCGTGCCCGGCGCGGTGGGTCAGCACGTCCTCGACCGGCCGGCGGCCAGTGAGCCGCGTCGGGTAGCCGTAGCCGATGCGCAGCAAGGTGTGCGGTTGCCCGAGGCCGGCGAAGAGGCGGTCGAGCGACTCCCGCGTGTGCGGGGTTTCGAACGGCTGCGACAGGAACGACGTCGCCAGGCCTTCCGCGGTCGCGGTCAGCAGCACCCGCTGCATCGCCATCCCGGCCCGCACCTCCGCGTGCGGCCCTTTGTCACGGGTCAGGACCGCGCCGAGCAGGGGCTCCTGCTCGTACTCACGGGCGGGCAAATCCACGTTCTCGTGCGACGCCCGCAGCGAGACGACGCCGTGACCGTGCGGGGGCGGGCCGGACGCGAGCTTCGGGACGCCGTCGGGGCTGTCGGCCTCACGGTGGGTCCAGTGCGCAGCCTCCGCCCGGAACGCCGCGTCCTCCGCCTGCAGCGTCTCGGCCTGCCGGACCAGCGACGCCACCGGGGTGTAGCGGCCGGAAGCGTCGAGGTACTCGATCTGAGCGCCCTCCTGCAGCGCGGCCGACTTGAGCGCGGCCCGCGCCGCGGACGGCACCTCCTTGTCCAGGAGCGGACGGCGGTTGGTGTGCCGGCGGAAGACCGCTTCGGCCAGTTTGCGCTCGACAGCGGCGGCCCTCTGGTTGCCGTCGAGCCGGATCACCGCCACCAGGTCGGGCTCGCCCGGATCGGGCAGCATCCGCACCTTCACCGCGAACCCGTTGGCACGCAGGCAGATGACCAGGTTGAACGCGGCGGCCCCGCACGCCAGCCGCGCCTCCCGCCCGCGCGGGTCGGCCACGGTGAGCAGGCGCTCGCGGTCCAGCCACACCTCGATCACGTCGTGCTCGACGACGAACCGCCAGGGCTGGGTGTTGTGCGGCGACGGCGCGCGCACGGCCGAGGCGAGGGCCTGGTCGAACACGCCGGGCAGTGGTCGGTTCATCGTCGGGCTCCGGTTCCTGGGGGACGAACACACCCAGCATCACCGGCGGCGGCGTTCGCCCGCGACGGCAACCCGTCACGAGCCGAAGGGACCAAAGACCTCCCCGCGCATTCGGGCTGAGACGGGTTTCAGCCGATCCGTGCGATGCGCGAGCGCATCATCTCCAGCAGTTCACCCTCGATCAACAAGTCAGCACAGCACCCGCTCCCCGTCCTCGGGGACCACCGCGCACCACGCCGCTTCGGCGTGCAACGCCCGGGCGAACGCGTGCGCCGGCTCTGGCTCACCCTCGACGACGAAGGCCGTGTCCGGCGCCGGCGTCGCGGTCGCCCAGGCCAGCGCCTCCGACGGACCAGCGAATTCGCCGGTGGCTCCCAGTGCGGTCACCTCGGCTCGGACCGGCACGTAGTGCCCGTGGATCTTGAGCTGGCGGACCCCGTCCGCGAGTTGCGCGGCGCGGGTCCCGGGCTCGGGATGGCCCAGCAGCAGGACTCCGTTGCGCGGGTCCGGCAGCAGCCTGGCGAGGTGCCCCAGCACCCGGCCGGAGTCCGCCGTCTCCAGTCCGGCCACGATGATCGACGGCCGTTCCGGAACCTGCCCGAACAGCCGGTCGGGAACGCCAACCCCGCCGTCGCGGCGCGGCTCGGGCCGGCGTTCGGCCAGTGCCCGCCGATGGACTTCGACTCCGGCCAGGCCCGCCGGGCTGTCGAGCAGGACCGGCATCGACGGGATTTGCCGAGCGTCCGTGAGGTCCCGCACCATCGTCAGCAGCAGTTCGGCTCCGACCGTGGCCGTGGGGACGACGACGGTGCCGCCTCGCCGGACCGCGCGGTGCACCGCCGCGGCGAACCGGCCCGGCAGGTGGCCGTCGGCGG
The DNA here is from genome assembly GCF_053600695.1 of Amycolatopsis sp. NPDC005003. NCBI lineage: Bacteria > Bacillati > Actinomycetota > Actinomycetes > Pseudonocardiales > Pseudonocardiaceae > Amycolatopsis > Amycolatopsis sp. NPDC005003. The sequence goes on from NZ_JBSGAI010000008.1 coordinate 125,730, forward strand.
GCGGCTGTGGCGCGGCGAGCACCAGGACGTCGGAACGCGGCCGCGGGTCCGGTGGGCGCAGCAGCGGATGACCGGCCGCGCCCACCGGTCCGGCGAAGACGACCGAACGGCCTCCCGCGCGGATCCGTACCCAAGCCGCCCCGGACCGGCCGCCCGCGCGGCCGAACTCCAGCTCGGCCCCGGCGAGCCGGCGGAGCGTGCCGAACTCGACCGGTCGCACGAGGGCTACGGCCGGGGCGACGTCCTCGGCCCGGAACGGCGGGACGGCCGGGCCGGACGAGCACCACCGGGTCGCATCTTCCTCGAACTGCTTCGCGGCGTCGGACAATACGAGCGGGAGCAGCGCGGCGGTCCCGGGCGTTGCGAACACCGGTCCGTGCCGGCCTTCGGCGACCAGCTGCGGCAGGAACCCCGTGTGCCCGAGGCCGGCGCTCGGCAGGATGACCGCGTCGAGCGCGTGCAGCTCGTCCGGGCCGGGTGAGAAGTTGCGGCGCCACAAGGCGTCCGGTCCGGCGAACAGGCCGCACCCGATCAGGAGCTTCAAGTCCGGTGTCTCGAGCAGGTACCGGGCGCAGCCTGCCCCGCCGAGGAAGGTCAGCACCGGGTCGGGGCACGACGCGGTCCGGCGGGCAGCGCCGAGCACCGCGGGACGAGATCCCTGCCGGCCATCGGACATCGTTCTTCTCCTCACCTCAGCCGGCGACGTCACGCCGCCGGAACCCGGCCACGGCCGCCACGACCAGCACCACACCCAGCGCGGTGAGCCAGAGCAGCGGGGCCGCCTGGACGGACGCGCCCGGAAGCTTCGGCGAGTGGGTGAACGGCGGCAGGTCGAGCACCCATCGATCCAGCTTCAGCAATGTGCCGAACTCGCCGAGCAGCAGGAACGTCGTCAGGGCGACCCAGGCGACCGCCACTGCCCGCGACGCGAAGCCGAACAGCGCCGCCGCGAGCCCGGCGAGCACCCAGACCGCGGGCAGCTGGGCCAGCCCAGCTCGGGCCAACCGGGCGACCTCGGTGCCGGGCGTGCCGAGGCGGACCCCGTACGCCAGCCCGGCCGTGCCGCCCAAGGACGTCAACAGCACGACCGGCGCGCCCGCGGCGAGCAGCAGGTACCCCGCCATCAGCCGCCGGCGATCGAGCGCGGTGGCCAGCAGCGGCTCCACCCGCAGCGCCCGCTCCTCGCTCCGGAAGCGGACCAAGACGGTGATCGCGTACGCCGAAGTGATGACGGCTGCCATCGAGAACTCGGCCGCGAGGAAGGCGTCCTCCATCGCCTGTTGAGGTCCACCTCGGTGCCGCGGATGCGCAGCTGCCAGGGCTGGCTGTTGTGCACCGACGGCGCGCGGCTCACGGCTCGAGCGAGGAAGCCGACCTGCTCGGTGGTCAGTGCGGCCGGTGCGGCGGCGGTCATCGCGATCACTCCCGTCGCGGAGCCGGATGCTCCGCCGTTCTCATGGTCGCCGCGGCCGCGGGAGCGGCACCGGAGCACAAAGTCCCTCGGTCCGGCGGAATTCGTCCCCTACCGGCGCACGCCTGCCGCGCCGCACGATCGAGACAACACCGGAGGAAAGAAGGCAGATCATGGATTCACCCATTGGCCGCGTGATCATCGTCGGCACCGACGGCACACCTCGCGGCGACGCCGCCCTGCAGTGGGCGCTGAAGATCGGCGCGCACGCCGGCGACACGGTCCGCGCGATCCTCGTCCGGCCGCGCGACACGCTGCTGCCCGGGACGTCGTTCGCGATCCAGCCCCACGGCCGCGTGCCGGAGGCCGGCTACTCGTTGGACGAGCACGTCGCCAAGCTGGCCGTCGACGCCGCGGCACAGGTGGAAACCCGCACGGTGCACGGCGACCCGGCGACCGAACTGGTCACCGCGTCGGCGGACGCGGACCTGCTGGTCCTCGGCACCCACCGCGGCGGCGCGATGTCGGACCTGGTGCTCGGCAGCGTCGGACGGGAGTGCGTGCGGTACTCGCGGTGCCCGGTCGTGGTCATCACGCCGGAGGCTGCCCATCGGCTGGCTCCGGCCTGAGGCCCACTTCGGAGGTCCGTGGAGGCCTCCTCACCAGCCATGGATGGCGGTAAGAGCCTTCGCGGCGTTGACGGCCACGCGTTCAGCGGCGGCGAGTCACCGAGCGGAACAGTTCGTCCGCACCCCACACGAGAACCGGCATCGGCAGCATCATCGCGATCACCCACGCGGGCAGCGCCGCCGTCCCGAACAACGTCTGCAGCGGCGGCAGGTAGATCAACGCCGCCGCGAAGGCCAGTTCGAACACGATCCCACCCAGCAGCAGCCGGTTCGTCGTGAGTCCCACGGCCCGCAGCGACACCCGCTCGGTGCGGGATGCGAACGCCGTGCCGATCTGGCAGAAGACGATCGCCGCGAAGCTCGCCGTCGTCGCCTGCAAGTAAGCCGCGTGCAATGCGGCACCCTCCGAGACGTCCGCGCCCGGATGCCAGCCCGCCGCGTACAGCACCGCGAAGAACGCGCCCAGCACCAAAACTCCCGACAGCAGGCCCATGATCCCCCACGCGCGCAGCAGCATCCGGCCGGTGACCACGCCCTCCGAACGGCGGCGCGGACGCCGGGACATCAGTCCCGGCTCGGCGGGTTCACGGCCCAGTGCCAGCGCGGGCAGGGTCTCCGTGCCGAGGTCGATGGCGAGGATCTGCAGTACCGTCAGCGGCAGCGGGATCATCCCACCCGACACCGCGAACAACAGGAACGGCAGCACTTCCGGGACGGCGTGCGCGAAAATGTAGAGCACGAACTTCCGGACGTTGTCGAAGACCCGCCGCCCCTCCCGGACTCCGGCGACGATCGTGGCGAAGTTGTCGTCGGTCAGCACCACCGTCGCCGCTTCCTTCGCGACGTCCGTGCCGCCGACGCCCATCGCGACGCCGATGTCGGCCCGCCGCAACGCCGGCGCGTCGTTGACGCCGTCGCCGGTCATGGCCACGACCTCGCCGCAGGAGCGCAACGCGTCGGCGATGCGCAGCTTGTCCTCCGGCGCGGCCCGCGAGAACACGATCTCGCCGCCCTCAGTCAGCGCTTCGTCGAGAGCCGGCTCGGGGAGCTCGGCCAGCTCCTCGCCACTGATCACGCGGTCGGCGCCGATGCCGACGCGGCGGGCGATCTCGGCGGCGGTCAGGCCGTTGTCGCCGGTCACCACGTGCACGGTGATCCCGGCCGAGTGGCAGTCCGCCACCGCGGCGGCGACCTCGGAACGTGGTGGATCGACCAGGCCGATGAGCCCGAGCAGGCACAGGTCCGTCTCGGCCTCCTCTCGGCTTCCCGGCACCGAAGACACCTCGCGGCGTGCGACGGCCAGCACCCGCAGCGCCCGGCCGGCCATGGCGTCGACCTGCTCGGTGATCCGCGCCCGCAGCTCTTCGGTCAGCGGGATTCCGCCGGGCAGCCCCGAGCAGTGCGGCAGCACCTGCTCCGGCGCGCCCTTGGTCGAAATCTGCAGCACGTCCGCGACTGAATCCACCGTGGACATGCGCTTGAGCCGCGGGTCGAACGCGTACAGTGCCCTCCGGTCGGCGTCCCGGGTGGACAGTTCGACGCCTTGCTCGGCCGCGTACCGCAGCAGGGCCAGTTCGGTGGGATCACCGCTCTCGGATTTCAGGTCGGCCGTGCTGCACCGGGCCAGCGCCGCCGCCACCGGGCCGGGGTCGGCAAGCAGGTCGCCGGTGGCGGACCGCGCCTCTTCGACGTGCATCGCGTTGCGGGTCAGCGTGCCGGTCTTGTCGGTGCAGATCACCGTCGTGGACCCGAGTGTCTCGACCGCGGACAGCCGCTTGACCAGCGCGCCCGCCTTCGCCATCGACCGCACCCCGGCGGCCAGCGCGAGGGTGATCGTCGGCAGCAGGCCCTCCGGGACGTTCGCCACGAGCAGACCGATCGCGAACACGAACGCCGCCGACCACGACAGCCCGGCCAGCCAGCCCAGCGGCAGGAACCCGACCCCGACGACGACGGCGACCCCCGCGATCAGCCACGCGACCCGCCGCACCTGCCGTTCGAGGGGGCTTTCCTCCCGGCCGACCCGCGTCGAGAGCGACGCGATCCGGCCGATCTCGGTGTGCCGCCCGGTGGCGTGGACGACCGCGTGCGCGGACCCGGCGACGCACACCGTGCCGCTGAACACGAGTACCGGCGAGTCGAGCGCACGCGAAGCGTCGTCGTGCGCGTCGGCCATCCGCGTCACCGCGACCGACTCCCCGGTCAGCATCGACGCGTCGACGTCGACCGTGCCGTCGACGAGGCGCGCATCGGCGGGGACCCGGTCGCCCTCTTCGAGCACGAGCACGTCGCCGGGGACCAGCTCCGTCGCCGGCACGTGCCACACCTGGCCGTCCCGCAACACCGGCGCCCGGTCGGGGAGGTACTTGCCGAGCGCCTCGACGGCCTTTTCCGCCTGCTGTTCCTGGAAGAACGCCAGCAAGCCGTTGAGCAGGATCACACCGGCGATGGCGACCGCGAGGTTCGTGGTGCCCGCGACCCACGCCAGCCCTCCCGCCACCCACAGCAGCAGCGCGAGTGGGTGGACGAACTGCCGCAGCAACGCCAGCGGCCACTTCGGCCCGCCGTGCGACGGCAGCGCGTTGGGACCGCTCACCTGGAGCCGGCGAGCGGCTTCCCGCGCCGTCAACCCGGACGGACCCGTGCGCAGGTCCCGCAACAGCCGCGCGACAGGCTCGCGGGCATCGACCGGCGGGGCCTCCGCGACGGCCGGTTTGGTCCTGAGGTGCGTGGTCATCCTGAGTTCCTTTGCTTGGGCGTGGCGAGGCCGACCAGCAGCAGTCCTTGCGGGATGCCGGGCAGCAGCGATTCTTCGGCGTACCGGGCCCGTTCCGCGGGCGCCTGGACCGGCAGCGGAACCTCCTGGGAAGCGAAGCTGCGGACCGCCGCGGCCAGCCGGGTCGCGTGCAGCGCGGCACCGGCCAGGACGTGGTGGCGGCGGCTGTCGCCCGGGGTGGTGATCAACAGGGACGATTGACCGGTGAGATCCGCCCCGAGCTGCTTGAGTGTCGACGTCCAGGCCGGGCGGACGATCCGGACGTCGGTCTCCGGCCAGAAGTCTTCACCGGCCAGCGCATCCAGCACGGCCAGGCTGACCGGCCGCAACGGCTTGCCCTGGCCGGGCTCGCCCAGCTTGCCCAGCGCCGCGTACCGCGCCCATTCGGCGCTGGAGGGACCACGCGGGCCGCCGACCCGGACGACCGCCGCGACGTCGGGGCGGGCCGGGTCATGCGGGAAGGCCACCACCGGCTCGCGACCCAGCACCCGCACGACGGTCCACACCGTCGAGAGCACCGCGCCGCATTCGAGCAGTGCGGCCCTTCCGGCTCGTCCGCGGCGGCTGGGCGGCTCGGTCAGCGCGATCTCCTCCGGCCGGACCTCCGCGACGCACCGGTTCGGGCCGAGCCGCACCAGGGCGTCGCCGAGGACGGTTCGCGACGAACGGTCCCACCGGAATGCGGGCGAGATCATCCGCCGGCGCCGAGGTGTCCCGACGCGGCCCGGCAGGTGGCCAGCAGGCCGTCGACGTCGATCACGGTGACGCGGTTCTCCAGGCCCGCCGGTACCTCGGCCCGCACGTCCGGGTCCGGGGACACCAGCGCGACGGGCACGTGGTCGCGGCCCGCGCAGACGACGCCGTACTCGCGTGCGGTCAATTCAGCGCCCTGCCCGCGGACGTCGACAACGAGGTCGGGTTGCGCGAACGGCTCGTCGAGCGGGCAGCGGCCCCCGACCGCCAGGGCGCGGCAGAGCCCTGCACGGCTGTGGCACCGGCTGACCAGGCAGCCCGCGTCACGCAGGGGCTGCAGCAGGAAGTCGGAGTCGCCGAAGGACGATTCGGTCAGCAGGACGTGCATGGCTTCACCTCACGGACACTCGGGCGAGCACCTCTTCGGCGCCGCGGGCCAGCTCCAGGTCTTCCCGGGGCAGGACGATCAGGGCGGGCACCGGCGACTCCGGTGCGGTGACGACCCGGTCGGTTTCGGTGTGCGGGGTCTCCGCGGCTCGCAGGCCGAGTACCCCCAGCCGCTCGATGACCGAGGTGATCAGCCCGGGCTGGTGCTCGGCGACGCCGCCGGTGAAGACCACCGCGTCCAGCCGCGACAGGCTCATGACGGCCGCACCGATCTCCCGGCACAGCCGGTGCCGGTAGACGTCCAGTGCGACTTCGGCGTCTTGTTCGCCGCGAGCCGCGGCGGCCAGCACCAGACGCAGGTCGCCGTTGGTGCCGGTCATCCCGGCCAGGCCCGAACGGTGGAACAGCGCGTCGGCCATCTCGGTCGCGCTCATCGGCGCGGTCTGCATCACGTGCAGCAGCAGGCCCGGGTCGATCGAGCCGGACCGCGTGGCCATCATGGCGCCTTCGAGCGGGGTGAAGCCCATGCTGGTGTCGACGCCGTGGCCGTCGCGGATCGCGGTCACCGACACCCCGGCCCCGACGTGGGCACAGACCAGCTGCAGGTCTTTCGGCGCCTGGCCCAGCAGTTCACCGGTGCGGCGCAGCGCGTATCGACATGACAGACCGTGGAAACCATAGCGGCGCAGGCGATTCTGCGCAGTCCACGAGCGTGGCAGCGGGTAGCGGGCGGCGGCTTCGGGCATCCGGGCGTGGAAAGCCGTGTCGAAACAGGCGATGACCGGGACGTCCGGCAGCAACCGCCGGACCTCGCGGGTCACCGACAGCGACAGCGGCTGGTGGTTCGGCGCCAGCGGCGTGAGCCGTTCGAGGTTCGCGAGCAGGGCGTCGTCAACCCGTGCCGGTGCTTTCTGCGCGCCGCCGTGGACGAAGCGGACAGCGACGGCGTCCACATCGGACCAGCGGCGGACCGCCTGGGCGACCACGCCGGGAACGGCCAGGTCCCACGCGGCCCAGCCGACCGCCGTGCCGTCGGCGACCAGCGACACCTTCATGCTCGACGAACCTGGGTTCAGGGTCAGGACACGCACGGTTTCCTCCGGTTTCAGTCGCGCAGGCGGCGCAGGAACGGGTCGGCGGACGCATCCGGCTCGAACCGGGCGCGGACGTCGAGTGCCACGCAGCCGTCCTCACCGCCTTGCGGGGGTTCCGGGTGGCGGCGCCCCCGGCCCGGGGCGGAGCCCCGGTCGTCACAGCGCACGCGCACGGGGTTGAGGTCCAGCTCGGCCAGCTCGGGAACCAGCTCCGCGAGCCGGCTGACCTTCAGCAGCAGCTCGCGTACCGCGGCCCGGTCGAGCTGCCCGGCCCAGAGCGCTTTCGACGCGCGCAGACCGTCGAGCAGCAGGTCGGCGTCGGCGCCGGTGAGGGGTGCGAGCCGGGCGGCGTGGTCGGCGATCAGATCGGTGTCGACGCCACCGAGGCCGAACACGACCAGCGGCCCGAACACCGGGTCCGAGCGCACGCCGACCAGCAGTTCCCGGCCTGGTTCGGCCATCGGCTGCACGGTGATCCCACGCAGGGCCGAGCCGAAGCGGGACCGCAGGGTGCGGAACGCCTCCAGAATCCGATCGGCGCCGTGCACGTTCAGCAGGACGCCCCCGCCGGCTGTCTTGTGCAGCAGGCCCTCGGCGTCGGCCTTCAGCACGACCGGCGAGCCGAGATCGGCGGCCGCGGCGGCGATCGAGTCGTCGGCCTCGACGTAGTGCGTCTCCACCATCGGGATCTCTGCCAGCCGCAGCAGTTCGACAGCGTCCGCGGGCGAAAGCCAGCCTTCGCGCCCGGCGGCGAACGCCCGCAGCGCATCGGGATCGTCCAGCGGGGCCACGGACTCGCCGCGCTCCGGCCGGTTCAGCCACTGCTCGTACCGGACCAGCCTGGCCAGCACCGCGGCCGCCGCGGCCGGATCGTCGTAGCAGGCCGTCACGCCCGTGCCGGGGACCAGCGGGGCAACCCGGGCCCGCTGCCCCGGCCGGACCGCGAAAACGGTCTTGTACTCGGGCGGCACCACGGCCGCCAGCGACGTGCCGGGATCGCCGACGGCGGTGGGTACGGTCGCGGCGATCACCGCATCGACACCGTCGTCGGCAAGCACCGCACGCAGTGCCTCGGCGAACACCTCCGGCGGGACGGCCGCGGTCGTGTCGATCGGGTTCCGCACGGCCGCCTCGGACGGCAGCAGCTTGGCGAGCCGATCTTTGGTCTCGTTCGCCAGCTCCGCCATGACCAGGCCTTCGCGCTCGCAGGCGTCGGCGGCCAGCACCCCGGCGCCGCCGGCGTTGCTGACCACCGCCACGCGCGGCCCGCCCGGCAGCAGCTGCCAGGAAAGCCCGGCGATCACGTCCACCAGCTCGGCGACGGTGTCGACGGCGATGACCCCGGTCTGCTCGAACAGCGCGTCCCGGGTGACGGCGGGAGTCGCCGCTGCAGCGGTGTGCGACGCGGCCGCGCGCTGGGCGGTGTCGCCGCTGCCGGAGCGGACGGCGAGCACCGGACGCGTCCGGGCCAGCCCACGAGCCAGCCGGCCGAACTTGCGAGGGTTGCCGAACGACTCGAGGTAGAGCACCGCCAGTTCGGTGCGCCGGTCGGCGGTCCACCACATCAGCAGGTCGTTGCCGCTGACGTCGTACTTGTCCCCGGTGGAGACCAGCGCCGACATGCCCAGCCCCAGGTCGTTCAGCGACTCCGCGAGCGCGATGCCGACTCCGCCGGACTGGGTGACGACGCCGATGTTGCCCGGCTTGACCTGCCCGGCGAGGAAGGTCAGGTTCAGCGGGCGAGCCGGGTCGGTCGAGAGGATGCCGAGGCAGTTCGGACCGACCAGCCGCATGCCGTGGTCGCGCACCGCCGCGCGGACCCGGTCACCGGCTTCGGTGCCGGTCAGCCCAGAAGAGATGACGACGACGGCCCGGACGCCGCGCTTTCCGCATGCTTCGACCGCCTCGGCGGCAGCCGGCGCGGGCAGGCACACCACGGCGAGTTCGGGGGTGCGGCTCAACGCCGCCACGGACGGGACGCTCGGCACGCCGAGGATCTCTTCGGCGTGCGGGTTCACCGCCTCGACCGGGCCTGCGAAGCCGGAAGCGACCAGGTTGGCCAGGACGGCGTGGCCCACCGAGCCCGGTCGCCGTCCGGCGCCGATCACGGCGATCGAGGACGGCTCGAGCACGTGGGCCAGGCTCGCCGCGTCGGCGACCGAGTCACGCTTCAGCACGGCGTCCAGGTAGGCGGGGTCCTCGTCGAGGTTCATCACGACGTCGCGTTCGGGGCCGCCGATGCTGGCCTCGAACCGCAGGCCGAGGTCGGCGAAGACGTGGAGCACTTTGGCGTTCTCGGCGAGCACCTCGGCGAGGAAGCGCTTGAGGCCCACCTTCCGGGCGTGGGAGACCAGGTGTTCCATCAGCAGTGTCGCCACGCCCAGCTTGCGCACGGACGCGTCCACCACCAGGGCGACTTCGGCGTCCGTGGTGTCCTTGAGGACTTCGTAGTTCGCGACACCGACGAGCTCACCGCGCCGATAGCAGCCCACGGCGCAATGCCCAGCGTCGGGATCGGCGGCCATCTCCGTTACCAACTTGCCCAGCCCGGACGGCCGGGCCCCGAAGAACCGGAAGTAGGTGTCCTGCTGGGTGAGCCGGGTGTGCAGGGCGAGCACCTCGGCGGTGTCGGCCGGGTGCAGCGGGCGCACGAGCACCACGTCGCCGTCCGCGAGCAGGGCCCGGGAGCCCGCCTCGACGCTCATCGTTTCTCCTCGCCGCATGAGGGTGGGCGCGGCCGACCACGGGCCACGCCCACCGCAGGGGGTCACCTAGTTCTTGGTGACCTGGATCTTGACGTGCTTGTCGCGCGGGTGCTCCGAAACCGGCATCGAGATCTCGAGGATGCCGTCGGCGTACGTCGCCTTGACCTTCGCCGGGTCGGCCCCGGCCGGCAGGCTGACCGTGCGGCTGAAGGTGCCGTAGTAGAACTCACTGCGGCCGCCTTCGGCGACTTCCTTCGCCTCACGCTCGGCGGAGATGGTCAGCAGCCCGTTGTGCGTGGTCACGGAGATGTGCTTCTCCGGGTCGAAGCCGGGCAGTTCGGCCCGCACGAGGTACCGTCCGTCCTCAGTGGACTCCTCGATCCGGACCGGGTTGTGCTCGGCGAACGGCCACGGGTTCTCCAGCCACGCCGCGATGCTCGGCAACGCCAGGCGCGAACCCGGCACCAAGGCAGTCATCGTGTTTCTCCTCTCCGCGACGACGGGCGTCGCACCACAAGGAGACCTCGGGCACCGGTTGCCGCGACGCGGCCGGACTACCCGAACACAGAGGACCTTCGTCACCGAAACCCACCGGGCGGACCCATGGCCGGGCCACTCGGCTCCGCCGCGCTCTCGCGGTCGGATAGAACAGACGTTCGAATCCGGCGAACCAGGGCCGGCCGATCAGCCGACCGGGGCCGACCACTCCAGCTTCAGGCCGCCCGCCGGGACGGAGTCGATGGCGAACCGCCCGCCCATGGCCGCCGCACGGTCACCGAGATTGCCGAGCCCACTCGGCGAGATGCCCTCGGGCAGGCCCTTGCCGTCGTCGACCACGACCACTCGGATCGTCTCGTCCTTCACCGCGATCGACACCGTCACCGTCGAGGCGTGCGCGTGCCGCACCGCGTTGCTCACCGCCTCGCGCACCACCGCCTCGACGTGCTCGGCCAGCTGCGTCGGCACCGTGTCGATCGGACCCGACATGCTGACCGTCGGCTGCAACGGCGCGTCGTCGGTCAGCTCAGCGATCGCGTCATGCAGCCGATGCCGCAGCCGCACGCCCGTCTCGCCCGCCGCGCCACCGTGCAGGTCGAAGATCGCCGTGCGGATCTCCTGCACGATCTCATGCATCTGCTCGATACTGTCCCCGAGCCGCTTCTGCAGCTCCGGAGACTTCGTCCGCCGCTGGGTACTCTGCATCGACAACCCCACCGCGAACAGCCGCTGGATGACGTGGTCGTGCAGGTCACGCGCGATCCGGTCGCGATCGCCCAGCACATCCAGCTCCCGCGCCGCCCGCTGCTGCGCCGCCAACTGCAACGCCAGCGCAGCCTGGTCGGCGAAGGACGCCACCACCGACAGCTGGGCCGCCTCGAACGACCCGGCCCCGGATTCCCGGATCGCGATGAGCACCCCGGTCGTCCGGTCCCCCGCGCGCAGCGGCACGATCAGGGCAGGCCCGAAGCGGTGTTCGCCCAGGTGGAGTTCAGCGACGCTGCGGGGTGTGCGGTCCCGGAACACCGCGCCCGGCACGCTGCCCTCGAGCTCGATGTGCAGGCCCGACAGCTCGGCGGCCCGGGTGCCGGCGCTGACGGTCACGGTCAGGTCGTCGACCTCGTCACCCCAGTCCTCGTCGACGTCGAGGCGCCCGGAGTTCGGCAGCGCGAGCATCGTCACGTCCGAGCCGGTCAGCTCCAGCGCCCGGCTGGCAATGGTGGTCAGCGCCTCCGCCGGGTCGGTACCGCCCAGCAGCTCGGTGGTCACCTCGCTGGTCGCGGCCAGCCACTGCTGGCGCACCCGGGCCTGCTCGTAGAGGTGCGCGTTCTCGATCGCGATCCCGGCCGCCGCGGCCAGGGCCTGCACGACGACCTCGTCGTCGTCGGTGAACTGTTCGCCGTTCTTCTTCTCGGTCAGGTAGAGCCGTCCGAAGACCTCGTCGCGGACGCGGACCGGCACCCCGAGGAAGGAGTGCATCGGCGGGTGGTGCGCCGGGAACCCCACCGACGCCGGATGGGACGAGATCTCCTCCATCCGCAGCGGCTTGGCCTCGTCGATGACCACGCCCAGCACGCCGTGGCCGGTCGGCAGGTCACCGATGAGCCGTCGGGTCTGGTCGTCGATGCCGACGTAGACGAACTCCGCCAGCGACCCGTCCTCGGCCAGCACCCCGAGCGCGCCGTACTTCGCCTCACCCAGCTCCATCGCCGCCTCGACGATCCGCCGCAGCGTCGCGTCCAGCTCCAACCCCGACGCGACCGCCAGCACCGCGTCGAGCAGACCGTCCATCTTGTCGCGGGTGCCGATCAGCAGCTCGATGCGGTCCTGCAGGTCGCGCAGCACCTCGCGCAGCCGCAGGCCGGACAGCGTGCCCGCCATCCGCCGCGGACCGGGACCCGGCCCGAGTTCGTCCACCGACACCCTGTCCCAACCTCCGCATCACCGGCCACGGCCTCGCCGCTGGTGACTTTCTGCCCTTTCCCCGGAGCCGCGCCCGGGGAGATGGTTGCGCTGAGCCACCCGTACGACAGTGTGCCTGTCCGGGCACCGAGGGGAAACCATGACCTTGCCCATCACCTCGATCGGCCTGCTGGACCCCGATCAGGTGAAGTCCGTGATCAGTGCCGCGACGCTTGCCCCGTCTACGCACAACACGCAGCCCTGGCGGTTCCGCTGCACTCCCGCGGGCATCGAGCTGCACGCCGATCCGGGCCGGGCCCTGCCGGCGGCCGACGCCGACCAACGGGAGCTGCTGCTCTCCTGCGGCGCGGCGTTGTTCAACCTGTGCACCGCCATCCACGCACTCGGCGCGCACCCCGCGACGACCCTGCTCCCCCGCCGGGACGATCCCACGCTGCTGGCCGTCGTGCGGCCGTACGCGGCCCGCAAAGCCGACCCGCGCCTTGTCCGGCTGGCCGACGCGATCCCGCGCCGCCACACCAACCGCACGCCGTTCGAAACGGCCGCCGTCCCCGCCTCCGTGGTCGCCGAGCTGCGGCACGCCGCCGAGGTCGAACAGGCGTGGCTGCCCCGGTTGAGCGCGCAGCAACTGGAGAGGTTGCGAGAGCTGGTGCACAAGAGCCACCTCGCCCAGACCGCCGACCCCGCGTTCCTCGCCGAGTGGCGGTACTGGACCGCACGCGACCGGAGCAGCCGGGACGGCGTCCCCGAGTACGCGGCCGGCGCGATGCCCTCGAACAACGGCGGCTGGGTCCTGCGGGACTTCGGCTCGAAGCAACGCGACCGGACCGGCGACACCGAGCCCCTGGTCGTCGTCATCGGCTCCTTCGACGACACCCGCGCCGACCGCATCCGCGCCGGCCAGGCCATGCAGCGGGTCCTGCTGACGGCGACCGCCACCGGGCTGGACGCGTCGTTCATCTCCCAGCCGGTGGAGGTCCCCGAGGTGCGGACCGAGCTCCGTCAGCTGCTGGGTGGCGGGCTGTGGCCGCAGATCGTGCTGCGCCTCGGCCGCGGCGCGCCGGTGCCGTGGACCCCGCGCCGCTCCCTGGACGACGTTCTGCTGGAGCCGGCTCAGCTCAGCGCTTGAGCAGCCGGGACGAGTCAGGCCCGGAAGCCTGCTTCGTCCGCGCATTCCCGGACGAGCTTGTCGATGTAAGCCTGGGTACAGCCGTAATCGTTGTGCCGCTCGTCGTACAGGCAGTACTTTTCGTCCGTCTTTTCGGGATGTGCGTCACCTACCAACGGACGGACACCGAGTTTCTTCCAGGCAATGGTGAAAAGCGCTGTGGTGAAACCGAACGGGATACGGTCCTGGATCATCCGCGCCGCCTGCGTCGGCTTCAGCAACCCGTGGCCGACGACAGGTCGTTTGCGCTCGCGGACCACGACGTATCCCTTCCTGCCGATCGCCTCGACGGCCTCACGTTGCTCTTCCGTCAAGTCGTCGTAGCGGGTGAACTGGACGGCGAGCGCGTCCGGGTCCTTGGGCGCGAGCTCCTGGAGGACGCGCAGCCGGAAGTCGTACCGCGGGTCGCGGGCGATCGAATCGTCGAGGCCGGCGTCGTACTCGGCGATGAAGGTGCGCAATGGCGCCGGAAGCTGCGAGCGCAGCCGCCGCAGGGTGCGCTCGCCCTCGTCGGTGAAGCTTCCGACGAGGTTGCGTGTCGCCGGGCCACCGGTGCCGCACGGCGGTCGCCAGGTCCCAGCGCTTCGGCTCACCGTCGATGCGTTCGAGACGCCGAGCACGTCCCTGGGTACGCCAGAACCGGAAGTCGACGCGGGTCGTTGTACAGACGCACGGCCAGTTGCGCCTCGTCACGAGAGGCATCGACCATGTGCATGAATCGTGGTCGCGGCGGCATACGATCAAGGTCGGGATCTCATGACCGCCTGTTACCGACTTTTTCTGAAATTCACTCAACCTGGTTGCGGAGTTCGGTGGCCAGGACGGCGGCCTGGGTGCGGCGTTCCATGCCGAGCTTGGTCAGCAGCCGGGAGACGTAGTTCTTGACCGTCTTCTCGGCCAGGAACATCCGCTCGGAAATCTGCCGGTTGGTCAGCCCCTCGCCGATCAGCTCCAGCAGCTTCCGCTCCTGATCGGACAGATCGGCCAGCGGGCCCTTCTTCGCCTGGCTGTCGCGCAGCTTCGCCATCAGCGCCGCCGCCGCGTGCGCGTCCAGCAGGGACTTCCCGGCGCCGACCTCGTGCACCGCCGAAACCAGGTCCATGCCCTTGATGTCCTTGATCACGAACCCGCTCGCCCCGGCCAGCACCGCGTCCAGCATCGCCTGCTCGTCGGTGAACGACGTCAGCATCAGGCACTTCAGCTCCGGCAACTTCGACCGCAGCTCCCGGGCCAGCTCGATGCCGTTGCCGTCCGGCAACCGCACGTCCAGCACCGCCACGTCCGGGTTCAACGCCGGAATCCGCGCCAACGCCTGCGACACACTGTTCGCCTGCCCGACCACCGTCAGGCCCTCGTCCTCATCCAGCAGATCGGCGACACCACGACGCACGACCTCATGGTCATCGACGAGAAACACCCGAAGCATCCGACCTCCTGAATCCGGTTCGACGGAAATCAGCCTACGACCACAGCGCCCCCCAGGGCAGGGACCCGGGACCATCGGGGAAGTGACCAAGGACCCTCTCGCCGGAGAGCCCGCACGCTGGATGCTGCCGAGGTCAACATCGTCCGCGCGAGCAGGAGAAACCGGATGAGCAACCTCGACCTGGCGCGGTGGCAGTTCGGGATCACCACCGTCTACCACTTCATCTTCGTCCCGCTGACCATCGGGCTGTCGTTCCTGGTCGCCGGGATGCAGACCGCGTGGGTGCGCACCGGGCACGACCGCTACCGCCGGATGACGAAGTTCTGGGGGAAGCTGTTCCTCATCAACTTCGCCATGGGCGTGGCCACCGGCATCGTGCAGGAGTTCCAGTTCGGGATGAACTGGTCGGACTACAGCACCTTCGTCGGCGACATCTTCGGCGCGCCGCTGGCCATCGAGGGCCTGCTGGCCTTCTTCCTCGAGTCGACGTTCCTCGGGCTGTGGATCTTCGGCTGGGACAAGCTGCCGAAGAAGCTGCACCTGGCCACCATCTGGCTCGCCTCGATCGGCACCGTGCTCTCGGCGTACTTCATCCTCGCCGCCAACTCCTGGATGCAGCACCCGGTCGGCTACGCCGTCAACCCCGCCACCGGCCGCGCGGAGCTCAAGGACTTCGGGGCGGTGCTCACCAACTCCACCGCCGTCGGCGCCTTCGCCCACACCATCACCGCCTGCTTCCTCACCGCGGGGATGTTCGTCGTCGGGGTCAGTGCCTGGCAGCTGCGAAAAGGCCGCAACGCCGACGTCTTCCGGCCGTCGATTAAGCTCGCGCTGGTCACCGTTATCATCGCGAGCCTCGGCGTCATCGTCACCGGTGACCTGCAGGCGCGGCTGATGACCGAGCAGCAGCCGATGAAGATGGCCGCCGCCGAAGCGCTCTACGACACCGTCGCGCCCGCGTCGTTCTCGCTGTTCACCATCGGCTCGCTCGACGGCTCCCAGGAGAAGTTCAGCATCCGCGTCCCCGGCGTCCTGTCCTTCATGGCCACCGGCAAGTTCGACGGCCAAGTCGAGGGCATCAACGATCTCCAGGCCGCCGAACAGCAGCAGTACGGGCCGGGTGAGTACCGCCCGGACGTCCCGGTCGCCTACTGGACGTTCCGGCTGATGATCGGCTTCGGCTTCCTCTGCCTGCTGATTTCGCTGGCCGGGCTCTGGCTGTTCCGCCGCGGCCGCACCCCGCGCGCCCGCTGGTTCTTCCCCGCCGCCACCGCCGGGATCGCGCTACCGTTCCTCGCCAACAGCGTCGGCTGGATCTTCACCGAAATGGGCCGCCAGCCGTGGTCGGTGTTCGGCGTGCTCAAGACCGCCGATTCGGTGTCGCCCACCGTCTCCGCCGGCAGCGTCCTGACGTCGTTGATCGTGTTCACCGTGCTCTACGGCGTGCTCGCGGTCGTCGACGGCGTCCTGATGGTCCGCTACGCCAAGGCCGGTCCCCCACCACCGGAAACCGCCGCGGACGACACCGATTCCGACGAGCCGCGCCCCGCGGCCTTCGCCTACTGACGCCGGAGCACCGCCATGGCCCTCACCGACATCTGGTTCCTGCTCATCGCGGTCCTCTGGACCGGCTACTTCGTCCTCGAAGGCTTCGACTTCGGCGTCGGCACGCTGCTGCGCGTCCTCGGCCACGACGACACCGACCGCCGCGTGCTCATCAACACGATCGGCCCGGTCTGGGACGGCAACGAAGTCTGGCTGCTCGTCGCCGGCGGCGCCACCTTCGCCGCCTTCCCGCTCTGGTACTCCAGCCTCTTCTCCGGCTTCTACCTCGCCCTGCTGCTCGTGCTGGTCGCGCTGATCCTGCGCGGGGTGGCCTTCGAGTTCCGCGGCAAGCTCGACAGCCCACGCTGGCGCAACACCTGGGACTGGATCATCGTCTTCGGCTCCGCCGCGCCCGCGCTGCTGTGGGGCGTGGCCTTCGCCAACATCGTCCACGGCGTCCCCCTCGACGCCCAGCACCACTTCACCGGCACCTTCTTCACCCTCCTCAACCCCTACGCCCTGCTCGGCGGGCTGGCCACGCTCAGCCTGTTCACCTTCCACGGCGCGGTGTTCCTCACCCTCAAGACCACCGACGCCCTCCGCGACCGGGCCCGCACGCTGAGTCGGGCGCTGGGTGGCGCGGCGATCGTGTCCGGCGGCGCCTTTCTCACCTACACCGCCATCGAGCACGGCGGCTGGGCCTGGCTGACGTCGCTCGTCGCCGCGCTGCTGCTGGCCGCGGGAGTGCTGTTCGCCGCCGGTGACCGCGACGGGCTCGCCTTCGCCGGCACCGCCGGCGCGATCATCGCCGTCACCTTCACGCTGTTCTGGTCGCTCTACCCCAACGTCCTGCCCTCGACCACCGACCCCGCGTTCAGCCTCACCACCACGAACGCGGCCTCGACGCCCTACACGCTGCGGATCATGACCTGGGTCGCCGTCGCGTTCACCCCGGTCGTGCTGGCCTACCAGGCCTGGACCTACTGGGTGTTCCGCAAGCGCATCAGCCGGGCCTCGATCCCGGCCGGCGGCGGCCTGCCCACGGCCGGCCGATGAAGCCCCTCGACCCCCGGCTGCTCCGCCACGCCGGCGCGGTCCGCCCGTTCGTCCTCGCCTGCGCCGCACTGGGTGCGCTCACCGCGATGCTGGTGCTCGCCCAGGCCGAACTGCTGGCGAAGACGATCACGTGGGCCTTCGTCGACGGCTTCGATCTCCCCGGCCTCGCGCTGCCGCTGGGCCTGCTCCTGCTCGTCGTGCTCGCCCGAGCCGGCCTCGCGTGGCTGTCGGAAACGACCGCCCACCGCGCCGCCGCCCGTGCCCTCTCGCAGCTGCGGGAGACGGTCGTCGCGGCCGCGCTGCGGATCGGGCCGCGGCGGGCGGACCGATCCCCCGCGGAAGTGGCGGCCCTGGCCACCCACGGCGTCGACCGGCTGGAAGGCTACTTCTCGCGGTACCTGCCGCAGCTGCTGATCGCGGCGGTGGTGCCGCTCGTCGTGGGCGCGCGGATCCTGCTCGCCGACTGGGTCGCCGCGGTCGTCGTCGGCCTGACGGTGCCGCTCATCCCGAGCTTCATGATCCTCATCGGGCGCTACACCCAGCGCGACGTCCGGCGGCAGTGGAAGACCCTTTCCGTGCTGGGCAACCACTTCCTCGACCTCGTCACCGGGCTCGCCGAGCTGACGGCGTTCGGGCGGGCGCGGGCACAGATCCGGTCGTTGCGGGAGATCACCGAGAAGTACCGCACGCACACCATGCGGACCCTGCGCGTCGCCTTCCTCTCCGCGCTCGCCCTCGAACTCCTGGCCACGCTGTCGGTCGCGGTCGTCGCCGTCTCGATCGGCCTGCGCCTGCTGGCCGGAGAGCTCGATCTGCAGACCGCCCTCGTCGTGCTCATCCTCGCGCCGGAGGTCTACCTGCCGCTGCGGGCGGTCGGCGCCCGGTTCCACGACAGCGCCGAGGGACTCGCCGCGGCCGAGGAGATCATCGCGCTCGCCGACACGCCCGCCGATGACACCGGTACTCGCACGGTCCCCGACCTCACTCGGGTGGCACTGCGGTGCGACGACGTCATGGTCGAAGGGCGGTCCGGGCCGATCCTCGACCGGTTCTGCCTCCGCGTCCCGGCCGGCGAGGTCGTCGGCGTGACCGGGCCGAGCGGTGCCGGGAAGTCCACGCTGCTCGACGTCCTGCTCGGCTGGCGGCGTCCCGACCGCGGCCGGGTCCTGCTCGGGGACGTGGATCTCGCCGGCATCGGCCGCGCCACCTGGCACCGGCACCTCGCCTGGGTGCCGCAGCAGCCCCACCTCGTCGCCGGGACCGTGGCGGAGAACATCCGGCTCGGCTCCCCCGACGCCACCGACGACGCCGTGGCCGCGGCCGCCGACACCGCTGCACTCGACGTCCCGCTGTCCACTGTGGTCGGTGAGCTCGGCGCCGGGCTCTCCACCGGGCAGCGCCGCCGCGTCGCGCTCGCCCGCGCGGTCCTGCTCGACCGGCCGCTGATCCTGCTCGACGAACCCACCGAAGGCGTCGACGCCGAGACCGAAGCCGCCATCCTCGACCGGCTGCCGAAGGTGCTCGCCGGACGGACCGCCGTCATCGTCAGCCACCACCCCGCGGTGCTGGCCCGGTGCGACCGGGTCGTCACCCTCGGCGCGCCGCGCACCGCGACCGCCACGTTGCCGGCACCCGCCGTCGCCCCCGCGGCGACTCGCGCTGCGGTGGCCGCACCGGCTGCCGAAGCGACCACCGCGGCGGGATCGGGCTCGACGTGGCGGCCGCTGCTGGACGCCATACGCCCGTACCGGGGGCGCCTCGCCCTGGCGTGCCTCGCCGCAACCGCCGCCCTGGGCTGCGGGGTGGCGCTGACCGCGACGTCGTCGTGGCTGATCGCCAGCGCCGCGCTGCACCCGCCGGTGCTGAGCCTCATGGTGGCGATCGTCGCCGTACGCACGTTCGGCCTGGCCAAGGGCATCCTGCGCTACCTCGAGCGCCTGCTGTCCCACGATGTCGCCCTGCGCGCGCTCACCGAACTGCGCGTGCGGGTCTGGGACCGGCTGGTCCGGATCGGTCCCGCCCGCACGTCGCGCCTTCGCCGCGGCGACCTGTTGCACCGCCTGGTGTCCGATGTGGACAGCCAGCAGGACGTCCTGGTCCGCGGCCTGGTCCCGGGTGTGTCGACGTTCGTGGTGTTGTCGGCGACTGCGGTCACCCTCGGGGTGATCCTGCCGGGCGCCGGGCTCGCGGCCGCCGTGGGCCTGTTCGCGGCCGGCGTGCTCGCCCCGCTGGTCGCGGCGGTGACGGCTCGCCAGGCGCAGCGCGAAACCGCCCGGCTGCGGACCGAGCTCACCGCGGGCACCGTGGAGCTGCTCCAGGCGTCAGCCGACCTGATCGTCCACGACGCGGCGGTGCGTCGACACTCCTGGCTGCGGGAACTCGACGCCGGACTGACCACCCTCGCCCGCCGGTCCGCGATCCGGCGCGGGCTCGGCTCGGGGATCGCGACGCTCGGCGTCGGCCTGACCTCAGTCGCCTGCCTCGTGCTGGGCATCTTGGCCGTGCGCGCGGGCACCATCCCCGGGCCGGCCCTGGCCGTGCTGGCGCTGACGCCGCTCGCCACCGCCGAACTGGTGGCCGGCTTGCCGGAGGCGGCGCAACGCCTCTTGGGCGCCGGGCACGCCGCGCGCCGGCTCGCCGACCTCGACGCCGTCCCGGCCTCGGAGCCCGAGCCCGTGGTCCTCGCGCCCGCCGCGGCGGAGCTGGCGGCCGAGCACCTCGCCGTCCGCTGGCCGAGCAGCCACCACGACGCCGTCCGAGACGTCACCCTGCGGCTCGGCCCCGGCCGGCGGCTCGCGCTGACCGGCCGGTCCGGTGCAGGCAAGAGCACGGTGGTCGCGGCGCTGATGCGCTACCTCACCCCGACGGCCGGCCACGTCGTGCTCGACGACGTCGACACCCGCACCTACGACGGCGACTCGGTGCGGGAGCAGATCGCCTGGTGCGGACCGGAAGCGCACCTGTTCGACAGCACGCTGCGGGAAAACCTCCGCCTGGCCCGGCCCGCTGCCGCCGACTCCGAGCTTCGGGTCGCCCTGGACCTGGCTCAGCTGGGCTCGTGGCTGCAGGCACTGCCCGACGGCCTCGACACGGCATTGGGCACCCACGGAACCCCGGTGTCGGGCGGCGAACGCCAGCGCATCGGGGTGGCCCGCGCGCTGCTGTCGGACCGTCCGATCCTGCTGCTCGACGAACCGACGGCCCACCTGGACGCCCTCACGGCGGCGGCTTTGGCGGCCGACGTGCTGACAGCGACTGATGGCCGCTCGACACTGGTGGTCACCCACCGGCCGGCGGAGTTCGCAACGCTGCCGGCGATCGCAGTGCGCCCATCAAGCCACGCTTGCAACTGAGGGTAACCGTCGGAAGCTGTCCGCGATCGGCAGTGAAAGCACCTCGAAGAAGCCTGGACCGCTCAAAACCTTCGTGACGAGAATGATCGCTTCCTCCGGATCCCGACCGCCTTCTGGAAGAACGATCTAGACGCGAAGATCACGCTTCCCGGGCTGGCAATGCTGCTCGTCGTGGCCAGGGAGAAGCCGTGGTCGGCGTATCCGCCCGATCGCATGGAGGAGTGGTACGGGTGGTCCGCCGACACCACGCAACGCGGCCTGAAGGCGCTGCTCGACCACGACCTGGTCGAACGCCGGCAGACTTGGACTTGGTCTCGAAACTCGGCGTGTCGCTGGGTGAACCGACGGCCCGCCCGTGGCTCCGCACCGCCCGTCTGTGGGCCCGGCCGACGGACCGCGAGGTCTGTCAGAGAGACTGGGGGCCAGTGCCCGCCCTCTCGACCTGGAGCTTTTGATGCCGCAAGGGACCGTCCGTTGGTTCGACGCCGAACGGGGTTTCGGCTTCCTCGCGCCCGAGGACGGCTCGCCGGACGTGTTCGTGCACGCCTCCGAGATCGTCGGGGACGGCGGCGCGAAAATGCTCCGCGAGGGGCAGGCCGTCGTGTTCGAGGTCGGCGAGAACGACCGCGGGCCCCAGGCGCTGCGTGTTCGCGTCACCGCCGATGCGGCCACCGGCAGCGCCGTGGGCCTGCTCGGCACCATCAACTGGTACGAGCCGGGCAAGGGGTACGGCTTCGCGTCGCCGGACGGCGGCGGCGCCGACATCTTCGTGCACAGCTCCGCCATCGTGACCGGCGGCGTGGTCACCGAGGGGCAGCGGGTGGCCTTCCTGATCGTCGAAGGCGAGCGCGGCCCGCAGGCCGGGCACGTGATCCCGCTGGGAGCAGGGGCCGGCACACCCGCCGCGGCCGGTATCGCGGACGGTGCCGACGGCACGGTGGCCTGGTACGACGAGGACAAGGGCTTCGGCTTCATCAACCCCGACTCCGGCGCCGGGGACGTCTTCGTGCACGCCCGGGCCCTGGCCGAGGGGCTGACGTGGCTCGCGGAGGGCGACCGCGTCGCCTACGAAGTGGCCAGTGGAGACAAGGGCCCGCAGGCCCGCGACGTGCACCTGGTCCGGGGCGCCGAGCCCCAGACGGCGCCGCAGCGGCCGGCACCTGCCGCGGCCGCAGGGCCGGCGGCGCGGGACGTGCCCGTACGAGGCGGCGAGGGCGTCGTCGCGCGCTACGACGCCGACCGCGGCTTCGGCTTCATCACCCCGGACGCAGGCGGCGACGATCTCTTCGCCCACGCGTCCGTGATCATGGGGTCGGAGCCGCTGCAGAAGGGTGACCGGGTCCGGTACGCGGTGCGTCAGAGCGACCGGGGCCCGCAGGCCGACCGCGTCGAACGCCTCTGAAAAGGCGACCCCACCGATGGCTGATCACTTCCCGACGAGAGTGGTGCATTCGGTCCGGTCGTAGCGCAGCCCGAGGCGTTTGAACCGCAGCAGCCAGGAGATGGTGCGTTCGACGACCCAGCGGACCCGGCCGAGGCGGGACTTGCCCTCAAGCCCGCGCCGGGCGATACGGACCTTGATACCGCGGCGGGTCAGGTAGCGGCGGCAGTGGCGGTAGTCGTAGCCGGTGTCGGCGTGCAGCTTGTCCGGTCGCCCGTCGTGGCCGGCCCGCCCGGCCGTGGTGGCCGCGCACGGTCTGGTTCGTGTCCGGCAGCGGCTCGAACAGCATGCTGTCGTGGGTGTTTGCCGCCGACAACATGATGTGCAGCGGTAGCCCGTTCGCGTCGCGCAGAACGTGGTACTTGGAGCCGGCTTCACCCCGGTCGGTGGGGCTGCGGCCGGTCAGCTCGCCCCCTTTCGACCGCACCGACACCGCGTCGATGCAGCCTCTGGTCCAGTCGAGCTCGTCGATGGTGGACAGCTCATGAGCGCATAGCGAGCGGAAGTCCGGAAGCCGGATGGCCCCGCGTGACCGCCGCGGCCGGCACGACCACGGCGGTCACCCCTCAGCCCTCCCAGGTCCAGTCGCGGATTTCGGGCAGGTCCTCGCCGTGCTCGCGGATCCACCGGCCGTGCCGGCCCTGGGCCTCGGTCATCCGCTGCCGCAGCACGCCGGCCGTCGCGACGAGGCCCGGCACCCGGTCGAGCACGTCGATCACCAGCTGGAAGCGGTCCATGTGGTTGAGCACCAGCATGTCGAACGGCGTGGTCGTGGTCCCGTGTTCGGTGTAGCCGCGCACGTGCATCCCCGCGTGGTTGGTGCGCCGGTAGGCCAGCCGGTGGATCAGCCACGGGTAGCCGTGGTAGGCGAAGATCACCGGGCGGTCCGGGGTGAACAGCGCGTCGAACTCCCGATCCGAGAGCCCGTGCGGGTGCTCGGCCTCGGGCTGCAGGCGCATCAGGTCCACGACGTTCACCACGCGCACGGCCAGATCGGGCAGCTCCTGCCGCAGGATCTTCGCCGCGGCCATGACCTCCAGGGTGGGAGCGTCGCCCGCGCAGGCGAGGACGACGTCCGGTTCGCGGTCGGTGTGCGTGCTCGCCCACTCCCAGATGCTCGCCCCCCGGCTGCAGTGCAGCGCGGCCTGCTCGGCGTCGAGCCAGTTCGGCGTGTCGTTCTTCCCGGCGACCACCACGTTCACGTAATCGCGGGAAAGCAGGCAGTGCGCCGCGACCTCCAGCAGCGTGTTGGTGTCCGGCGGGAAGTACACCCGCACGACCTCGGCGCTCTTGTTCGCCACGTGGTCGACGAACCCGGGGTCCTGGTGGGAGAACCCGTTGTGGTCCTGCCGCCACACGTGCGAGGTCAGCAGGTAGTTCAGCGACGCGATCGGCCGCCGCCACGGGATCTGCCGGTGCACCCGCAGCCACTTGATGTGCTGGTTGACCATCGAGTCGACGATGTGCACGAACGCCTCGTAACACGAGAACAGCCCGTGCCGGCCCGACAGCAGGTACCCCTCGAGCCAGCCTTGGCACAGGTGCTCCGACAGCATCTCCAGCACGCGGCCGTCCCGGGTGAGGTGCTCGTCGACCGGTTCGACCGCGGCCTGCCATTCCTTCCCGGTGACGTCGTAGACCGCGTCAAGCCGGTTGGACGCCGTCTCGTCCGGGCCGAACAGGCGGAAGTTCGCCCGGTCGGCGTTGAGCGCGAAGACGTCCCGCAGGAACCGGCCCAGCACCCTGGTCGGCTCGGCCAGCGTCGCACCCGGGCTCGGCACGGCGACGGCGTGCGCCGCGGTGTCCGGCAGTGCGAGCGGCCGCAGCAGAATGCCGCCGTTGGCATGCGGGTTCGCGCCCATCCGCCGGTCCCCCGCCGGGATCATCGCCGTGACGTCGGCGACCGGGCGGCCGCGGGAGTCGAACAACTCTTCCGGACGGTACGAGCGCAGCCACTGCTCCAGCTGCTTCAGGTGATCCGGGTTCTTACGGACCTCCGACAGCGGCACCTGGTGGGCGCGCCAGGTCCCTTCGACCGGCTTTCCGTCCACAACGGACGGACCGGTCCAGCCCTTCGGACTGCGCAACACGATCATCGGCCACACCCCGCGCCGCTGCGCGAGGGTGACGACCGCCGAATCGAGCGCGGCCGCCATCGCCTGGTGCATCGGCTCCGGATCACTGCCCTCGACATAGATCGGCTCGTAGCCGTACCCGCGCAACAACGCGTCCAGCTCCGCCGGCGGGATGCGCGACAGCACCGTCGGGTTGGCGATCTTGTAGCCGTTCAGGTGCAGGATCGGCAACACCGCACCGTCACGGACGGGATCGAGGAACTTGTCGGCGTGCCACGACGTCGCCAGCGGCCCGGTCTCGGCCTCGCCGTCCCCGACCACGCAGGCGACGAGCAGACCGGGGTTGTCGAACGCTGCCCCGAAAGCGTGGGCCAGGGAGTAGCCCAGCTCGCCGCCTTCGTGGATCGACCCGGGCACCTGCGGCGCCACGTGGCTGGGAACCCCGCCGGGGAAGGAGAACTGCTTGAACAGCTCCGCCATCCCGGCGGCGTCCCGGGTGACCTCCGGCCACGCCTCGGTGTAGCTGCCTTCGAGCCACGTGTTCGCCAGCAGGGCCGGGCCGCCGTGCCCCGGACCGGTCACCAGCATCGCGTTCAGGTCGTGGGTGAGGATCGCCCGGTTCAGGTGGGCGTAGACGAAGTTGAGGCCGGGCGAGGTTCCCCAGTGCCCGAGCAGCCGCGGCTTGACGTGCTCCGGCCGCAGCTCCTCGCGCAGCAGCGGGTTCGCCATCAGGTAGATCTGGCCGGCCGAGAGGTAGTTCGCGGCCCGCCAGAGGGCATCCACCTGGGCGAGTTCGGTGCCGCCCAGCACCGCCGGACGAGCTTCGACGGCGGTCATGCCTTCCGCTCCGGGCGGACCACGAGCACCGGGCAGTCGGCGTGCTGGACCAGCGCCTGGCTCGTCGAGCCCAAGAGCATGCCGGTGAAGCCGCCACGGCCGCGGCTGCCGACGACGACCAGCTGGGCCGTCTTGCTCTCCTCGAGCAGGACGTGCCTGGGCCGATCGCGGACCAGCTTGCGGTGGACCTCGACGTCCGGGTACTTCTCCTGCCAGCCCGCGAGCCGCTGACCGAGCAGCCGCTCCTCCCCCTCTTCGAGGGATTCCGGCTGGGTCAGGATGCGCGCGCTGCCGAACGCGTCCTCGTAGGTCACGTCGTTCCAGGCGTGCACCGCAATCAGCGGTGTCCCGCGCAGCGAAGCCTCCTCGAACGCGACGGCGATGGCCTGCTCGCTGTTCGGGCTGCCGTCGACGCCGACCACGACCGGGCCCGCCTCCGGAACGGCTGTGGTGCCTTCGCGGCCGCGGACGACCGCGACCGGGCAATGGGCATGACCGGCGACCGACGCCGCGGTACCCCCGAGGAGCATGTCGGCGAATCCACCGGTGCCGGTCCGGCCGACGACGAGCAGCCGGGCGTGCCGGGACTCCTCGATCAGGACGGGTACCGGCGGGTCGTTGGGCAGCTCGCTCGTGACGACGAGGTTCTTGTCGATCGAAGTGGCCAGCGCGCGGGCGTCGGCGATGGCACGTTCGCCGTCCTTCTGGACCGCCTCGAACAGCGTCGCCGCGCCGATCCCGGTCATGCCGCCGCCGTAGTAGAGACCGGCGACCTGCAGCCCGTGCACGATCTTCAGCTGGAGGTGGCGCCGGGAGGCGATGTTCGCCGCCCACGTGACGGCGGCGGTCGACCCCGCCGAGCCGTCCACGCCGACGGTGATCCTCGGGTCGGTGGTGGTCATCGTGTCTGCTCCTCACCCGCGTAGGCGGTGTCGGCGGCGACGACACCGGGCACGGCGAGCGCCAGCAACTGGGCGACGTGCCGGTCGGTGTCGTCGTCGTACTGGTCGGTGATGTGGACGTAGCCGTCGCGGACGTCGATCTTCCAGCGGCCGCTGCCGCCGTAGATCTCCAAGCGGTGCTTGACGTCGCGGGCGATGTCGGTGTCCTGCCGCGCGAGCATGCGGACGACGTCGCCGCGGGTGACGATGCCGACGACGGCCGAGCCGTCGACGATCGGCATCGCCCGGATCCGGGCGTCCACCAGTGCCTGGCACAGGTCGGCGACGTCGGTGCCGGTGCTCATCGCGGTGGCGGGGCTGGTCATCACGTCCCCGACCGTCTTGCCGGCGACGGCGGCATCGTGGTGCCGGTGGGCTTGGCGCGGGTCGGCGGGGATCCGGCCGCGGATCAGGTCGGCCTCGGTGACGATGCCGATCAGGCCGCCGTCGTCGTCGACCACGGGCAGAGCGGTGAAGCCGTGCATGGACAGCAGTTCGGCCGCCTCCTTGGCCGAAGTCCACGGCTGCACGGTGATCACCGGCGAGGTCATCAGGTCGCGTGCGCGCATCGGAAGTTCCTTTCCTGTCACCTCCCAACCTAGGAAGGCCGGACTCCGGCGGCCGCTGGCGTCGGTCACCGGTCGCGGGGACTTACGTCCCTTCTCGCGTGGTCACGGCTCCCTCAACCGATGCCGGGCCAGGAGTGCGAGACCGAGCAGCGCGACCACCAGCCCGGCGGTCACCCACTGGACCGGCGCGCGCACGCCGATCACGCCGAACTGGATCGCCGGCCAGCCGGTGAGCACGCCGCAGGCGGCGAGTGCCGCGATCGGCGCGCGGAAGTCGACCCGCCAGGCGAACACCGATGCCCACGCCAGCGTGCCGCGTACACCGCGCTCGCGGCGAACAGCGTCTCGAACGTGGCCAGAAGCCGCATCGTGGTCCGGGTCCGCAGGGTGCTCATGGTGTGCTCCCGGTCCGCTGGGGCCGCACCACCGCCACCGGGCAGGGCGAGTGCGCGATCAGGGCCTGGCTGGTCGAGCCGAGCAGCATGCCGGTGAACCCGCCGCGGCCGCGGCAGCCGACCACGATCAGCTGCGCCTGCTCGCCGCGTTCCAGCAGCGTCCGCACCGGCCGGCCGCGGGTGACCTCCAGCTCGATCGTCAGATCCGGGTACTTCCGCTGCCAGCCCACGACTTGCTCGGCGAGCTTGACGCGCTCCGCCGCTGCTGTCTCGTCCGGGTTTTCGTCCATCGGGTGCGGCCGGAGCGCGCCGTCGGCGAGGACGTCGCTCCAGGTGTGCACCGCGACGAGTCCGGTGCCGCGCAGCCGCGCCTCTTCGCAGGCGAACGCGATCGCGGCCTCGCTGTCCGGCGAGCCGTCGGTGCCGACGACGACCGGCCCGGTGACCGGTGGCGGGTCATGCGGCTTCCGGCCGCGGACGACGACGATCGGGCAGTGCGTGTGAGCGGCCACGGCGACCGCGGTGGAGCCGACCAGCAGCCCGGTGAAGCCGCCCAGTCCCCGCGAGCCCAGCACCAGCAGCTCGGCGTGCTGCGACTCCTGGACCAAGGCGGTGACCGGGCTCCACTCCCGAGCGGCCGTGGTGACGTCGAGGCCGGGGTGTTCGGCGAGCACGGCGGCCCGGGCGTCGGCGAGCCAGCCTTCGGCCCGCTCGGCCAGACCCGCCCGGACCTGCTCGTGGGTGCCGAACGCGACCGGCGCCTTCACCTGCGGCAGGGCATACACCTGCACCAGCCGCAACGGCCGGCCACGGCGAACGGCCTCCGCACCGGCCCAGACCGCGGCCTGCACCGCGGAAGCCGAGCCGTCGATCCCGGTGACGACCGCGCCGTCAGTGAAGCCGTGCATGGCTGTCCTCCTCGTGGATCAGGTGCTGGATCCGGTCGTACCGCGTGCGGGCCTGCTCTTCGGCGGCCTGCTCCTCCTCGGCGGTGAGCACGACGGCGTCGGGTCCGGGGAAAACCGTCGACACGTGGTCGTCGGCGGTCCAGCGGACGACGTACGGCGGTGTCCCGTCGGCGGAGTGCACCTCGAGGATGCGGCCGCGCTGGTCCGGCGCACCGGTCCGCGGGCCCTTGATGACGAGCCAATCGCCCGGCTTCGCGTGCATGGTCCTTCCCTTCTCAGATGTCCGCGGTGGATGGCTCAGGCGTGGTGGGCGTGCCCGGGTGCCGCGAGGCGCGGTGCGCCGCGATCCCGATCAGGGCGGCACCACCGGCCAGCACCACGAGTCCGGTGATCAGCAGGCCGAGCGCGATCCAGCCGACGGCGGGCGCGGTCGCGCCGGCTTCCGCCCGCACGGAGATCCCGCGTGCGGAGTCGGCGTTCATCACGACGGCGGTCCATTGCCCGTCGAGCACCGGCCAGGCGAGGCCCTGGGTGCCCGGGCCGGACGTGCTCGCCACCCACACCGCGGCGTCGCCGGGCGGGACGGCCGGGGCACCGCCCGGGTGCGTCCGGTCGCCGGTGCGGCGGTCGGTGAGGGTGGTGTACTCGGTGCCGGCCAGGTAGCCGGCGACGGCGTCCGAACGGCCGATGCCGACGAACACCGGACGGCCGTCCGTGCTCGTGGCCCGGACCCGGACGTCACCGACGAAAGCGGTGAACCCGGAGATGCCGTGCACCTGCACGGGGTCGGTCGTGACCGCGTAGCCGCTCGCGAAGACGTCGGTCGATGCGGTCAGGTAGCCGTCGGCGTCGCGCTGGGTGCGGTCGGCCCACAGCAGTGCTCCGCCGCCGGTCAGCAACCCCATCGAGCCCAGCGCCAGCACGGCTCCGGTCACCGCGGCGGCGATCCGGCCGCCGGTCCAGCCGGCGGGCCCCGCCGGGTGCGCCTGCGGGTGCGGCGGCTCGTGGCCGACTTCGGCGCCGCCCATGTCCAGCCGGAACGGCGGGTACTCGTCGGTCATCAGCGACACGTAGGCCGCGACCCGCAGCACCCAGCGATCCATGCCCAGCATGAAATCGAAGATCGGCCGCGGGTAGCGGCCGGTGAACAACAGCACCACCCCGGCCACCACGACCAGAACGCCGACGAGCCCACCCGCGGCCCAATCGAAGTCGTCACTCCCGGCGCGGACCGCCAGCCAGCTGCCGCCGCCGGCGAACAGGCCGATGATGATCAAGTGCGGGATGGCCAGCAGCCACCACTTCACCAGTACCAGCCCGCGCGAAAGCCGTTCCGGATAGGCGATGTCCAGCCGGGCCGGGTAGTCCGGGACGTCGGCGAACGTGAACGGCGGGTACCGGTCGGTGCCCAGCGCGGCGTAGGAGTAGTACTGCACCCGCCAGCTCCAGCGCAGCACACCGGAGGTGAACGCGAACAGCGGGCGCGGGTAGCGGCCGGTCACCAGGATCGCGAAGAACGCGGCGATCGTGACGAACGGGTAGGCGAACCACAGGAACGCCAGGACGACGTAATGGGGAATGGCCAGGATCCACTTCACCAGCCAGAGCCAGCGGGACAGGGGTTCGTCCAAGGTCGCTTCGACCCGGACGGGGTAGGTCTTCGGGGTGGTCATGACGTGCTCCTCGAGGCCTGGGCCCGGGCCAGGCTCGAACCGATGTCCCGGCCCCAGGCCCGGATCGACGGCCAGTCCCGGTTGTCGCCGTCCGCAACGCGCAGGGCCGCCACGACGGCGCGTTCCGGGAAGTGCAGTGCGTGGCGGTCGATCTTTCCTCCGAACAGCCGGTGGCCACGGGCCCCGAGCCGCTCCACGAGATCATCGACCACGACCGGCTCTTCGGCCGGCTTGTCCTGCTCACCGACGGGACCGCTGGAGAAGAGCCAGACCGGCACGCGGCCGAGTTCGTCCGAAAAGGACTCGGCGAGCTTCCGTGCCGGCTCCAGCCAATGTCCCATGTAGACGGCGGACCCGAGGACCACGGCGTCGAAGCCCTCGACCGATCGCACCAGACCTGCGTCGCGGATCTCGACCTGCGACCGAACCGCGGCGCCGGTCAGCGCGGAGTCGACGGCGGCAGCGATGTTCTCGGCGATTTCCCTGGTGGCGCCATGGCGGGTGGCCACCGCAACGAGGATTCTCATGTCTTCACCGTGGCTTCTTCCCACAGCTCGACGCCGACGACGCCGTGAACCGTCCTCGCCAGTGCGGTCACGACGCGGCGCTCGGCCTCGTCGGTGAAGACACCCCGGATCGTCACCATGCCGCCGGTGACGGAGATCGCCCACCGGTCGCGGTTCCCGGCGTAATCGGTCAGCAGCGCATTGAGGTGTGAGGCGACCGAATCGTCCTGGCACACCAGCGGGCTGAGCATGTCCCGGCGGCTGACGATGCCGACGAGCACGCCGTCGTCGTCCACCACGGGAATGCTGCGCCGCCGGTCGCCCAGCATGTGGCGGGCGATCTCGGTGACGTCGGTGTCGAGCCCGACCGTCTCGGCGGGCGCCGTCATCACCGCGGCCACCAGCACGTCCGGAGCCGGTCCCACCCCGGCGACGCCGCTGCGGAGCGCGTCGGCCTCGGTGAACACACCCAGTACCGCGTCCTCCTCGCCCACCACCGGCAGCGCCGCGACGCAGTGCTCGGTCAGCAGCACGATGGCCTCACGCACCGGCGTTCCCGGGCCGACCCGCACGACCGGCCTCGTCATGATGTCGCGTGCTTTCATGGCGGTTCATCTCCTCGAATTCAGTGCACGACCACGACCGGGCAGGTCGCGTGCTCGAGCAGGGCGTTGCCGGTCGACCCCAGCACCCCGCCGGCGACCGGGCCACGGCCGCGGGTGCCGACGACGATCAGCCGCGCGTCGGGGTCGGCGTTCAGCAGCGCGCGCGAGGCGACGCGGTCCCGGACGGCCCGTGCGGTGATGTCCAGCGCCGGGTACTTGCGGCCCCAGCTCGCGACGTGGGCTTCCAGCTCACGCTGCTCGGTGCGCCCGATGTCCGCGAGCTCCGCCTCGGGCACCAGCAGGCCGTCGTGCCAGGCGTGCACGACGTGCACCGGCGCCCGCACCGCGGCGGCTTCCTCGAGAGCGAACCGCAGAGCGTGCTCGCTGGAGCCCGAGGGGTCGACGCCGACGACGATCGGGCCGGTCCGGTGGGGCCGGTGCGCGGGCACGACCACGACCGGACAGGACGCCCCGGCCGCGACCCGCAGGGCCACCGAACCGATCAGTGCGCCGCGCAGGCCGCCGAGACCGTGCGAGCCGAGGACGACGAGCGCCGCGCCGCCGGACCCGTCGAGCAGCAGATCGACGGCCGGCCCGAGCCGCACCGAGGTCTCGACCCGCACGCCCGGCGCCTCCTCACGGGCGATCTCCGCGGCACGGCGGAGGAAGCGGTAGGCGTGCTCGAGCAGCAGCTCGGAGTCGTGCGCTCGCGACGGGCCGCCTTCGAAGATGCAGGCGTGCAGGAGCTGCAGCGTCGTTTCGCGTCGTCGAGCTTCCTTCACGGCCCAGCGGACGGCGTCGAAGGACGCCGCCGAAGCGTCCACCCCGGCGAGTACGGGCCGGTTGGCGGTTGCGGTCATCAGTTCCTCCTGCGGGTCTCGGAGTCAGCATTGCCGCTCGCGTACTCACCGTTCAGAGCAGGAAGTCCCTTTCACCGGGGACCAAATCCGCCTGTCCCGCGCGGCGGGCCCGCCGCCCCTGGGACGATGACCGGACCAGACCTGCTGATCGACCACTTCCTCCCGCACCCGCACTTCGAGCTGGCGCGCCACCTGATCGTGGACGCGCCGGGGCGCACCGCACGCTGCTCACGGTGCACTCGCGGGTCCGGCTGAGCGACCCGGAAAGCTGGCTGAAGTTCCGCCGCTACTGGCGGATCTCCCGGCCCGTCATCGGGTCCGTGCACACCGCGCTGATCCGCACGGTTGCCGCGAAAGCCCGGGAGCGGGCCCTCGCGGCCTACGCGCGCACCGATCAAGGCTGACGTTCCCCCGCCGGCCGTCGCGGCTCATCCGCAACGGCCGGGACGACGTCTTCCTCGTTCTCCTCCTTCGGTTCACTGCGGCAGCAGAGTGGCCGCGTGGTCGGGAACGTAGGTCTGCAACCGCCGGTCGGGCCGGAAGTAGCCGATCGGCTCCGGCCGCGGCGGCAACGCAACCGCCTCGCGGGACACCTCGTGGTACGGCACACTCGCGAGCAGGTGCGCGATCATGTTCAGCCGCCCGCGCCGCTTCTCCTCGCTTTCCACCACGTGCCAGGGGGATTCGGCGGTGTCGGTGTGCACGAACATCTCGTCCTTCGCCCGCGAGTAGTCCTCCCAGTGCGTCACCGACTGCAGATCGATGCTCGAAAGCTTCCAGCGGCGCATCGGGTCGTCGATGCGCGCGCGGAACCGACGCTCCTGCTCGTCGAGGCTGACCGAGAACCAGTACTTGCGCAGCAGGATGCCGTCGTCGACGAGCAGCCGCTCGAAGATCGGGCACTGCTGCAGGAACCGCCGGTGCTCCTCCGGGGTGCAAAACCCCATCACCCGCTCCACGCCGGCCCGGTTGTACCAGCTGCGGTCGAACAGCACGATCTCCCCCGCCGCGGGCAAGTGCTCGATGTAGCGCTGGAAGTACCACTGCGTCCGCTCGCGCTCGGTCGGGCTCGGCAACGCCGCGATCCGCACCACCCGCGGATTGAGGTGCTCGGTGACCCGCTTGATCGTGCTGCCCTTCCCGGCGGCATCGCGGCCCTCGAAGACCACGACCAGGCGCGCACCTTCGTGACGCACCCACTCCTGGAGCTTCACGAGTTCGGCCTGCAGGCGCAGCAGCTCCCGCTCGTACACCGCACGCGGGATCCGCGAGTTCTTCCGTCCGGCCATGCCCCGACGCTACGCAGCGGGCCCGCACCGGGGCTGCGGCCGGACGTCGGCGACGCAGGGGTCTTTGGTCCCTCACTCCGGGGCGGTGCGACCCTCCCCGCGTCCGCCCGCGGGGGAGGATGGTCCGGGCATGCATGCCACGTTCCCGCTCGGGCGCCCCGCCGGTATCCGCGTCGGCGCGCACTGGTCCGTGCTCCTCCTCATGGTGCTCCTGGCCGAACTCCTGGCGCAGACTCTCCTGCCGGAAGCGGTCCCGGGACAGCCGGCGCTCGTGTACTGGGCGACCGGGATCGCCGGTGCCGTGGTGTTCCTCGCCTCGCTGCTGGTGCACGAGCTGAGCCACGCGCTCGTGGCGCGGCACCGCGGGCTCACCGTCGATCGCATCACGCTGTGGCTGCTCGGCGGCAGCACCGAAATGCCCGAGGACCCGCCGACCCCGCGTTCCGCGTTCGCGGTCGCCGTGGCGGGCCCGCTCGCGAGCCTGCTGGCCGGCGCCGGGTTCCTCGGGCTCAGCCTGCTTCTCCCCGAGGCCGTGCCCGCCGTCGCGGTCGTCACCGTGGCCTGGCTGGGCTGGACGAACCTCGTCCTGGCGGTGTTCAACCTCCTGCCCGGCGCCCCGCTGGACGGCGGCCGGCTCCTCCAAGCCGTCGTCTGGCAGCTCACCGGCGACAAACGGCGAGCCCAGGCAGCGGCCGCCCGCTCGGGCAGGGTCCTCGGCCTGATGCTCTCCGCCGCCGGGCTCGTGGAGTTGCTGTGGTTCGGCAGCTTCGCCGGTCTCTGGCTGGTGGGCATCGGCTGGTTCCTCGGCTTCAGCGCCCGCGCCGAGCTCGCGGCCGGTCCGGCACGCGAGGTGCTGCGCCGGATCGCACTCGGCGAGATCATGACGACGGACCCGGTCACCGCGCCCGGCTGGTTCACCGTGCAGGGGTTCGTCGAGCAGGCCGCGTCCGGGCGCTTCCGTACCTACCCGGTGGTGGCGTTCGACGGCCGCCCGGTCGGCGTGGTGAGCCTCTCCGCGCTGGCACGAGTGCCCGACGCGGCCCGCGCTTCGACCCGCGTCGAGAACGTCTGCGTGCGGCCACCGGGATGCCTCGTCGCTGCCCCCGATGTCCCGCTGACGACGGTCCTCAGCCGGTTCGGGAACCGGCCCGGGCAGGACCTCGTGCTGGTGGTCGAGGACGGCGTCCTGGTCGGCGTCGTCAGCCCGGGCGACATCGCACGCACGCTCGAACTGGCCGTGCTCGGTGCCGAAGCCCACCGTCCGGCTCACTGAGCGCGGCTACGCCGACGGGAATCCCAGGCGGTTTCGGCGAAGGGACTTTGGGCCTCGACCGGGTCACACTCGCGAAGTCCTTCGACCCTGGAGGCCGTGAGCGGCCAAGACGAGCATGAAGACAACCGACGGCGAGGAGGAACCGATGGACCACTCGATGCCCGACGCGTACACGGTGAGAGCGGCCATCGCCCTCGCGGTGCGTGCCCCCTCCGTCCACAACTCACAGCCGTGGGACTGGCGGTTCGCCGGCCGCACCGTCGAGCTGCGCACGGACCCACGCCGTCACCTGCGGAACACCGACCCCGACGGCCGCGACCTGCTGGTCAGCTGCGGCTGCGCGCTGCACCACTTCACCGTCGCCGCGGCCGCCACGGGCTGGGCCGCGCAGGTCCACCGGCTGCCCGACCCGGGCGAACCGGGACTCCTGGCCCGGATCGACCTGGTGCCGCACGACACCCGAGACGACGACATCGCGCTCGCCGCGGCCATCCCCCGCCGCCGCTCGGACCGCCGCCGCTTCGCCCACCACCCGTTGCGCGGGCGGGACGAGGTGGTCCTCCGGAAGAGCGCCGCCGACCAAGGCGCCGCGCTGTCCGTGGTCGCCGGAGCGCCCCGGCTGTCGGCGCTCACCAGCGCCGCCGCGGAGGCCGGCTGGCTCCACCGGGCCGACCCGGACTACGCGATCGAGCTCGCCGCCTGGAGCGGACGGAACCACGCCCCGGACGGGGTGCCCGCACAGAACGCGATCCAGCCGCACACGGCAGTCCGCGAGCTGCGTGTCCGCGACTTCGCCGGCGCGCGGCCGGAAGACACCGAGGGCCGTGACGGCGCCGTGCTGACCGTGCTGGCCACCGCGGGCGACAACGCTCTCGATCGCCTTCGTGTGGGAGAAGCCGCCAGCGCGGTCCTCCTGACCGCTACCCGGTTGAACCTCGCGTCGTGCGTGTACACCGAGCCGCTCGAGCTGACCTGCACCCGTGGTCTGATCCGCGACTGCGTCCTCGACGGCCACGGCGAGCCGCAGCTCGTCGTGCGCGTCGGCTACCTCCCACGGGGGGGCGGCCCCGCTCCCGGCGACACCACGGCGTCCGCTCGGCGAGGTCGTGCGGCCGGTGGCCCACCCGTACGGCATCGGCTTGCCGATACCGGCGCAGCTGCGCGGCCGGTGAAAGGAACGAGGCCTCCACCCGGATCCGGGTGGAGGCCTTGTTCGTGTGCCGTTCAGGCGACGTCGTTCCAGACGTAGTCCAGGCGGTTGCGGACCTCCACCACCCCGGACAGCTCGTGGATCAGCCGCGTCACCGGTTCGATGTCGCTGCGCCGCTCCACGCGTCCCACGACCATCACGACCCCGGCCCGGACCTGCACGCGAACCCGGTCGGGCCCGAGGTTGAGCCGGTCACGCAGCACGCGGTCGGTGATCTCGCGCTCGAGGTCGGCGTCGCCGCGGGTGAAGACCGCCACCAAGTCGCGGCGGGACAGCACGCCGGCCACCTTTCCGTTCCGCAGCACGAACAACCGTCGGACGCCGGTGCGCGCGAACTCCGCCGCGGCGGCGGCGAGCGTGGCCTCGGCGTCGATCGTGACGGCCGGGCTGGTCATCAGGTCCTTCGCGACGCACGCCGTCGCCTTGCGGGCCAGCCGGCGGTCACGCCACCGGGGCTTGCGGTCCTCCCACAGGTGTGGCAGCAGGTCGGCCTCGGAAACGACGCCGACCAGCGCACCCGTCTTGTCGAGGACGCCGACCGCGCTGATCCCGTTCCCGGTCAGCAGGGCGGCGATGTCCTTGAACGGCGTCTTCGTGGAAACGGTGATCGGGTCGGCGGTCATCACCGCGGACACCACTCCGGCGTTCATCTTCACTTCTCCTTCTCGGTGCGAACCACCATGACCGGGCACGACGCGTGATGCAGCAACGCCTGGCTCGTCGACCCCAGCACCAGCCCGGTGAAACCGCCTCGGCCGCGGCTACCGACCACCACGAGCTGCGCGCCGTGGCTCGCCGACAGCAACCGGGAACGCGGCTTGTCGTGCTCGACCCGGCGCTCGACCCGGACATCCGGATACTTTTCCTGCCAGCCGGCGAGCCGCTGAGCCAGCAGCCGCCGGCCGGAGTCCTCAACGGCTTCGCCCTGGAAGGCGACGTTGCCGTCGCTGAACAGGCCCGCGGTGTCCCCGTCGTGCCAGGTGTACAGCGCGACGAGCGGAGCATTGCGGAGCGACGCTTCCTCGAACGCCCAAGCGATCGCGGCCTCGCTCAGGGGGCTTCCATCGACGCCGGCGACCACCGGGCCGTCGACGGACTCGTTCCCGCGCACGACCACGACCGGGCAGTGCGCCTTCGCGGCGAGGTCGACATCGGGCGAACCGCTGAACAGACCCGCGATCGCGCCGACGGGCGCACCGGTGACCAGGATGCGCGCCCGCGCCGAGACCTCCAGCAGTCCGGGGACGGGCCCGCGGTCACTGGCCTCGGTGGACACGTCCAGCCCGGGGACGGCGGCTTCGAGGGTCGCCCGCGTCGTGCGCAGCAACTCGTCGGCTTCGGCCTCCCTGATCCTGAGCCAGTCGGACGGCGGGTACATCTTTCCGCCGAACGCGGCGTCCTCGTAGCCGTACGCGGTGAAGACGAGCAGCGACGTGTGCCGGCGGGCGGCTTCCCCGGCCGCCCACAGCGCGGCCGCCGCGGCCGTTTCCGAACCGTCGACGGCGACGACGACCGGCGGGTTTCCGGTTGCGCTCATGACCTGTTTCCTCCGGGTTCCGGTGCGCGGATCACGCATCCGTCTCGACGGTAGGGCTCGCCGGCGGGAGGACGCTGCGGCCGTTCGTCCCCGCCCGCGAGGACCTTTGACCGCTCCGGTCCACCCGGCCGGAAGCGCACCGTGGACCTCGAGGAAACGACCAGGGACGCCACGAGAACGGAGGCGCCGATGACCGGACCGACCGGACAGCCGATCGTCGCCGGGGTCGACGGATCGGCCGAGTCGCTTGACGCTGTCCGCTGGGCAGCCCGCACCGCTCGCCGGCGCGACGCGACGCTGGAGATCGTTTACGCGATCGACTTCTCGGCCTTGCTCGCCGGCGGTGTCGTGCCGCCGCCCGAAGAGATGAAGGACGTCCTGCGTGAGCGCGGCGGCCGCTACCTGCGCACCGCGGCCGAGCTCGCGTCCGCACAGGGCGTTCCGGGCGCCACGACCCGGCTCGACCCCGACCGCGCCGCCCAAGCCCTCGTCGACGCGTCCGAGAGGGCCGCCCTGCTCGTGGTCGGGTCATCCGGAAAGGGCCGGCTCACCGGGCTCCTCGCCGGGTCGGTCGCCTCGGCCGTCAGCGCACATGCCTCGTGCGACACGGTCATCGTGCGCGGCGACGCCTGGGACAAGGCCGAAGCCGCCGGACGTCCGGTCCTCGCCGGCATCGACGGGGGCAAGGCAAGCAGCCGCATCCTCGCCGTCGCCCTCGACGAAGCCAAGTCCCGTCAGGTCCCGCTGGTCGTCGTGCACGCGTGGGCCGACGATCCGCCACCGCACGAACCCGGCCACCCGGAGCACCATGAGTCGGTGACCGACGCCGGCCACCGGCTGCTGACCGACCGGCTCGGTGGCCACGACACCGGCGACGTGGAAGTCGACCGGGTCGTCGTCCGGGCGCACCCGCGGCGCGAGCTGATCGAGCGGAGCGGGACCGCCCAGCTCGTCGTGCTCGGCGACCGTGGCCGCGGCGGGTTCCCCGGCCTGCTGCTCGGCTCCACCGGCCAGGCTCTGCTGCACAACGCGGCCTGTCCGGTGTACCTCGTGCGAGCCGCGTCCTGAGGGACCGAAAGTCCTCGCGCCCGTGGCCCTTCGACCCACCGCGACCGGTGTCCGTGGGCCCTGGGAACGAGGACGGTACGGCCCTCGTCGTCCGGTCCGGACCGGCGGAGTCTGGGACCAGACGAGAGCGAGGCACCTCATGGACGCAGACCGCGGATTCGCCCCGGCGACCACAGCCGAGCCGACGTCCCCCCGCCGCAACCGCCGTGATCGGCTCGCCCTGCGGGCCGCCGATTTCCTCGATTCCCGCTACGCCGACGTCGCCGGCCAGCACCTGGCGCGCACGCTG
Organism: Amycolatopsis sp. NPDC005003; assembly: GCF_053600695.1. NCBI lineage: Bacteria > Bacillati > Actinomycetota > Actinomycetes > Pseudonocardiales > Pseudonocardiaceae > Amycolatopsis > Amycolatopsis sp. NPDC005003. The sequence goes on from NZ_JBSGAI010000008.1 coordinate 163,870, forward strand.
ACCGCCGAAGACCAGTCCGAAGAGGACGGCTTGGACTGCCCCTCCTGCGGCGACACCCCCGCCACCCGGGCCACCCGGCAGCTGGTCCGCGCCAGCCTCGCCGTCGCACACGACTGCTGAGCCGATGCCACGCAGCCGGCTGTACCGCAGCGGTGTCCTCGAACGGGAGGACTTCCCCGCCACCGAGGCCGCCCGTCACCTCGCCGACCCGTCGGTGACGCTGTGGCTCGACTTCGACGCTCCCACCGCGCAGGATCTGGCCGCGCTCGCCACCGAACTCGGGCTGCACCCGCTGGCCGTGGCGTCCGTGCTCGACGAGGACCACCAGCGCCCCAAGTTCGTCCGCTACGACCGGCACTCGTTCCTCGCCGCGTACACCGTGCGCATGACCGACGGCGTCCTGGCCGCATCGGAGCTGGACGCGTTCATCACCGACCGGGTGCTGGTCACCGTGCACCGCAACAACACCACCGACATCGACGCACTCGTCACGCGCTGGGACACCACACCCGAGCTGGCCAAGAGCGGCGCCGCGTTCCTGCTGCACGGCCTGCTCGACTACGTCGTCGACGGGCACCTCGACGCCGTCCAGGCCCTGGACGAGCAGGTCGAGGCCCTCGAAGACCTCGTGTTCGCCGACCGCGTCGACCACACCGACCTGCAACGCCGCTCCCTGGCCCTGCGCCGCAGCCTCAGCCGCCTCCGGCACCTGGCCGTCCCGATGCGGGAGATCGTCACCGCTCTGATGCGCCGCGACGACACGCTCCTGCCCTACTTCCAGGACGTCTACGACCACGTCCTGCGCGTCACCGAGTGGACGGAATCCCTGCGCGACCTCATCGCCACGATCCGGGAAACCCAGCTGAGCATCCAGGCCAACCGGCTCAACACGATCATGAAGAAGGTCACCAGCTGGGCGGCGATCATCGCCGTCCCGACCGCGATCACCGGCTTCTACGGCCAGAACATCCCGTACCCCGGGTTCGGGCAGGCGTCCGGGGTGTGGGTCTCCACGCTCGCCATCCTGGTCATCTCCGCGACGCTGTACGCCTTGTTCAAGCGCCGCGACTGGCTCTGAACCCGGCGGGTGGCCAAAGTCCCCTGGCCGGGGTTCGATGGGCCCTGCCGCCGCCCTCCGCCGCCGCCTGTACTGGCAGCATGACGACTGGCACTGCGAAACCGGCCCGCCCCGGCTTGCCGAACCGGACACTCCTGCGGCTGCTCGGCTCCCGGCTTGCGCCGCTGCTGAACGGAACGCTCACCGCCGTGCGGTACCGGCCCGCCACCGCGCCGAAGCCGGTCGCGCTCCCGGTGCAGTACGCCCGCTCCGGTGAGGAGATCCTGGTCGCCGCCGGAAACCCCGATCGCAAGCGCTGGTGGCGGCACTTCCGCCACGGCGCCGGAGCCGATGTCCTGCTCGACGGCCGCTGGGTCGCGGCCGAAGGGCGGCTGCTCGCCGGGGCGGAGCGCGACGCCGGAGCCGAGACCTACCGCCGCCGCTTTCCCCGCGTCCCGCTGACCGCGGACACGCCGATTGTGGCTTTCCCCGCTCCGCCGGTGTCCCCTTTGCGGGGCAGACGCCTGGCTTGGACGTGGTTCCCGGTCGTCACGGCCGCCGAATTCCTCGGCTTCGCGATCCCCGCCGTCACCGGTGCCCTGACCGCGGACGGCCCCACCCTCGTTTCGCTGCCCGCCCTGCTGCTGGCCGGCGCCGCCGAGGGAGCCGCGCTCGGCGCCGGGCAGGCGCTCGTCCTCCGGCGCGCGATACCGGCCCTGAACACCCGGCGGTGGGTGGCGGCCACGGCCGGAGCGGCGTCCTTCGCCTACCTCGCGGGGCTCTCCCCGAGCACGTGGGCGGCGGACCTCGTGTCCTGGCCGCCCCTGGTGCTCTGGCCGGCTGCGGCCGTTCTCGGCACCGCCCTGCTGCTGTCCGTCGGCTTCGCCCAATGGCTCATCCTGCGCCGCCACCTCGCCCGCTCGGCTCGCTGGATCTTCACCACCGCCGGTGCCTGGCTGCTCGGCCTGGCCGTGTTCCTGAGCGTCACGATGCCGTTGTGGCAGCCCGGGCAGAACCCGGCACTGACAATCCTGATCGGCGTCCTCGGCGGCTTGGTGATGGCGGCGGCCACGTCGGCGGCGACCGGCGTCGCCCTTCGCCGCCTGCCGGGGCTGGAGTGAACCGGCCCCACAGCCGTCCGCCGGTGAGCACGGCGGACGGCAGCCGGCCGTTCAGGCCACGGTCCGGCGCACGGCCACGCCGAGCGCCGCACCCCACGCCTCGGCGCGGGCGAGCTCACCGGGCTCCGGGCCGGCGTCGATCGGATCGGTGCCGACGAAGAAGCTCTCGGCGGGCGCCGCCGCCCGGCCCCCGAGCCGGTCCAGCCGCTTCGTGACGCCGAGCGAGGCGGCACCGGTGAACACGCGCGGCTTGTCGATCCGGGTGTCGAACGCCGCGAACGGGAGCCCGTGCGGGAGCGGCCCGAGGGAGCTCAGCCAGTCCCGGATCCCGGTCCGCGACCGCACCGGGTAAGCCACCTGGTCCGCGGCCGACTTCCGGGTGGCGGCCCGGCTCATGCCGTGCACGTGGGTGGGCCCACCGACGACGAGCAGCTCGACCCCGGAGAGGTCCGATGGTGCATCGTCGACGTTCACCACCTCGGCCCCCACCGACTCGGACAGGCCGTCGGCGATGGCCCGGGCCACCTTCTCGGTGGCGCCGAACATCGACTCGAACACGATGACAGTTCGCATGTCCGCCTCCTCAGCGTTCCAGCCGGACCGGCTGGTGGGTCAGTTCTTCGATGTCCCCGGCCGCGCATTCGAACAAGTTGTGCGCCAGGTCGCTCAACGCGCGGGACGCGGCGAGTTCGTCGCCGACCTCGGGCACGTTGCGGTCGGCCGGGTTGAGCCGGGCGGTCCCGGTTCCGGAGACGCGCGTGTCGCCGGCGGTGTGCAGCCGAGCCGTCGCCCGGGTACGCCCTTCGTCCTCGTCGATGACGATCTCCACTTGCCAGCGCTTCTCGCGCATGTGTCCTCCTCAGGTTTCTTCGGGCACCATTTCGATGGCGCCGCAGGGACATTCGGCGACGCAGATGGCGCACCCCTTGCAGTAGTCGAGGTCGATCGCGTACTTCTCCCCCGGCTCGAGCTTGAGCACCGCGTTGTCCGGGCAGACGCCGTAGCAGTTGTCGCACTCGAAGCAGTTGCCGCAGGACAGACAGCGGCGTGCCTCGAACAACGCCGTCGACCCGTCCAGGCCGCCGTTGATTTCGTCGAAGGTGGACACGCGCCGGGACAGGTCGAGGTGCGGCCGGACGGTCCGGTCGGCGTCGCTGTAGTACCAGGTGTTGAGGTTCTCGAACGTCGCCGGACGCGGATCGGACGGTGCCGGGACGTGGGTCTCGCGCAGCCAGGCGTCGATCTCGCGGGCAGCCTTCGCGCCGTGCCCCACCGCGACGGTCGCGGTCCGGCCGGACGGCACCATGTCCCCGCCGGCGAAGACGCCCGGGTGCCCGGTCGTCATGCCCGCGCCGACCCGAACGACGCCGTCCGCGTGGTCGACGTCCGGTAGACTATTCACAAGGGACAGATCGCTGTTCTGGCCGAGGGCCAGCACGACGCTGTCGGCAGCCAGCCGTTCGAACTCGCCGGTCGGTTGCGGGAACCCGGACTCGTCGAGCCGCACCTTCTCGACCGTGATGCCGTCGCCGTCGATCTCGCTGATCGTGGACAGCCAGCGCATCGAAACGCCCTCTTCGATCGCCTCGGCCAGCTCCGATTCGTGCGCGGGCATCCGATCGCGGGTGCGGCGGTAGACGACCACGGCGTCGGTGGCGCCGAGCCGCTTCGCCGTGCGGGCGGCGTCCATGGCCGTGTTGCCGCCGCCGTAGACGGCGACGCGGCGGCCGAGCAGCGGCGGTTCGCCGTCTTCCATGTCGTGCAGCAGCGACACTGCGTCGAGAACGCGTGCGGAGTCGCCCGCGGGGATGTGGGCGCGCTTGCCGACCTGGGCGCCGACGGCGAGGAAGACCGCATCGAATCCGCCTTCGGCCCTCGCGGCGGCGGCGTCGGTGACGCGGCTGTTCTGCTCGAAGACGACGCCCATGTCCCGGATCAGCGCGTCCGGCCGGACGATGGGCTCCCGCGTGCGGATCACCCGGTCGGCGATCCGGCAGAAGGACACGACCGGCGCGCCGGTGCGCTCGGAGCCGAAGCTGGGGAAGGCCTGCGCGTGCCGTCCCTCGGTGAACGCGGCGACCGACAACAGCTCGGCCGCCGTCACCACGCCCTGGCCGCCGCGGCCGTGGATGCGGACCTCGACCCCGCTCATGCGCTCGGGTACTTCGCGAGAATGTCCCGCAGCGCCGAAACGAACCGCAGGGACTCGTCGTGGTTGCGCTGCCAGACGTTGCGGCCGAAGATCAGGCCGGTCGCCCCGGCCTCCATCGACTCGCGCGCCTTCTCCAGCATCGTCTCGTCGCCGGCCTTGCCCCCGCCGGAAACGAGCAGCAGCGTCCGCCCCGCCGACCGGACCACCGCGTCGATCGCCTGCTGGCTGGTCGTCTCCTTCGCGTACGGGGCCGGGACGTTGTCGATCTTCGCCGGATGCGGAAAGTTGACCTTGACGACGTCGGCGCCCAGCTCGGACGCGGTGCGCGCGGCGTAGTCGACGGCGTAGAACGAGTCCTTCCCGCCCTTGCCCTCGATGGCGGAACCGCGCGGATAAGCCCACACGATCAGCGGCATCCCCAGCCGGTGCGCGTCGGCGCGGACCTGCCGCAGCTGAGCGAAGTCCGGCTCCTGGGCCGGAGTCCCGACGTAGAGCGTGTAGCCGACGGCGTCGGCGCCCAGCCGGACCGCGTCCTCGACACTGCCGTGCAGCGGCGACAGCGCTTCGGCGTCGGACGGGATTTCGGTCTTGCCGTTGAGCTTCAGCACCAGCGGCAACTCGCCCGCGTAATCCCACCCGGTCGTACCGCACCGAGGATGCCGAGACGATCGTGATTGCTCGTGCAGGATGCGGTGCAGCCTCGTCTTCTTGCCGGTGTTCAACCCGAGCTCGGCGAGTGCGGGTCGGTGTGCCATGGCGGCCTCCGAAGTCGCTGGTTCGTGGTGTGACCAGCCAATCGGGACGAGCTCGCCACCGCCGCCGGCGAACGCCATCGGTGCGGGGGCCGTCGGTCACCGGCGGAAGGGACCATCGGCTCTGCCGCTCCCGCCCCCGCGCGCCGAGACTTCGTGGCATGAAGGTCGACGAACTGCTCGCGAAGGCGAAGGACGGGCTGGAGACCAGGATGGTTTTCGGCGAGCCGTACGAGGTCGACGGGGTCACGGTGATCGTGGCGTCGACCGTCGGCACCGGCGGAGGTGGCGGCGACAGCCGCGACGAGAAAGGCCGCTCCGGCGAAGGCGCCGGGTTCGGGCTGTCGGCCAAACCGGTCGGCGCGTACGTCATCAAGGACGGCAAGCTCCGCTGGGAACCGGCGATCGACGTGAACCGCCTCGTGGCGACGCTGGGCGCGATCGCCGTCGCCGCGATCTTCGCCGCGACGCGGCTGGCCAAGCTCAAGTACCGCACCGAGACCGATGAACATCCCTGATCTGCGTCCGCTGGGCCCGGCCCGCTGCCGCGCGCTGCTCGCCTCCGTCCCGCTCGGCCGCCTGGGCTTCGTCCACGGCGGACGCCCGGCGATCCGGCCGGTCAACTTCACCGTGGCGGGCGACGCGATCTGGCTGCGGTCAGGCCGCAACTCCTGGGCCGACCGGCTCGACGGGCAGCCCGTCACGTTCGAAGCCGACGCCTACGACCCCGGCGGCCACACCGGCTGGAGCGTGATCGTCACCGGGATTGCCGCCCTCATCACGGACGTCGAAACCGTGGCCGCACAGCTCGGCGCCGACCTGCGCTCGTGGGCTCCCCCGCCGCGCGACCGGCTGCTGCGGATCGGCGTCGACCGGATCGACGGCCGCCGGCTCGCCTTCCGGCCGGACGCGGACGACATGACGGAATCGGGGCCTCCCTGACGACACGGAAGCCGCACTTTGCCGACCGCTAACTTGCCGCTGATGTCCCGAAAACCCGGCAGGACGCGAAGCCCGCACGCGGGCATCATGGCGGCCATGCCGCACCGCGTCCTGCTCGCCGACGACGACCGCGCCATCCGCGAGTCCCTCGTCCGCGCCCTCGACCTCGAGGGCTACCACGTCACCGAGGTCGTCGACGGCGTCAGCGCGCTGGCCACCGCCCGGCGGGACGAGTTCGACGTGCTGATCCTCGACGTGATGATGCCCGGCGTCGACGGCCTCGGCGTGTGCCGCGTCCTCAGAGCCGAAGGCGACCGGACGCCGATCCTCATGCTGACCGCCCGGGTCGAAACCCCCGACCGGGTGGCCGGGCTGGACGCCGGAGCCGACGACTACCTGCCCAAACCGTTCGAACTCGACGAGCTCCTCGCGCGGCTGCGGGCCCTGCTGCGCCGCACGTCGCCGGAGCCCGAAGCGCGGCGCACGCTCCGGCTGGGTGAGCTCGCGGTCGACCCGGCCGCCCGGCGGGTGTGGTGGCACGGCACGGAGATCACGCTGTCGAAGACCGAGTTCGACCTGCTGGAGCTGCTCGTGCGCAACGCCGGGATCGTGCTCGACCGGGCCACGATCTACCAGCGGATCTGGGGCTACGAGTTCGGCGCGGACTCCAAGAACCTCGCCGTCTACATCGGCTACCTCCGACGCAAGCTGGAGCAGGCCGGCGCCACCGAACTGATCCACACGGTGCGCGGCGTGGGCTACTCGGTGCGGCCGGCATGAACCTGCGCAGCAAGCTCGCCATCGCGTTCGCCGGGGTCGGCGCGGCGGCGGCGATCCTCGTCGGGGTCTTCAGCTACCAGGCCGCTTCGCAGCGGATCAACGCCGAGCTGGACCGGTCGCTGCTCACGACGTCGGCCGAGGTCGCCGCCGGGGCGACGCAGGTCCTCGCGCCGAGCCCGGTCACCCGCGGCCCCGATGACGACGACCACGACGAGGCCCAGCCCATGGTGGCGCAGGCCATCGCGCCGGATGGGACAGTCCGCCGGCTGGGCGGACGGCCGGTCCACCTCGCCGTCGACGACGCCGACCGCGCGCTCGCCGCGACCGGCGCCCTCGCCGACCACCGCTACCGGAACTTCACCGCCGGCCGCGACGACTACCGCGTGATCACCGTGGCGCTGGGGTCCGGCCGCGGCGCGATCCAGCTCGGCATCGACGTCGACGAGTCCCGGCACGTGCTGGCCGAGCTGGCCGCCCGCATCACCGGGGTCAGCGCGATCGTCCTGGTCGCGGCGGCGCTGGCCGGGTGGCTCCTGGCCCGGCAGATCACCCGTCGGCTGGTCCGGCTGACCCTGGCGACCGAGCAGGTCGGCGACGGCCACCTCGCCGACGTCGCGGTCCCCGTGAGCGGGCGCGACGAGGTCGGCCGGCTCTCGACGTCGTTCGACCGCATGCTCGGCCGGCTCGCGGATGCCCGCGCCGACCAGGAACGCCTCGTCCAGGACGCCGCCCACGAACTGCGCACCCCGCTGACCAGCCTGCGCACCAACGCCAGCGTCTTGCGCCGGTTCGGCGAGCTCGGTCCCGACGCCCGGAGCAGGCTGCTCGACGACGTCGACGGCGAGGCCCGCGAGCTGACTCACCTCATCGACGAGCTCGTCGAGCTCGCCACCCGCCGCTACGAAGCCGAAGAACCGGCGCCGGTCGAGCTGGGCCACGTGGCCGAGCGCGCCGCCGACCGCGTCCGGCGCCGGTCGGGGCGCACGATCACCGTCGAGGCCGACGCGTCCGCCCTCACCGGCCAGCCGAAGGGCCTCGAGCGCGCCGTGTCCAACTTGCTGGAGAACGCCGTGAAGTTCGCTCCGGAAGGACCGATCGAGGTCGTCGTGCGCGACGGACGCGTGCAGGTGCTCGATCGCGGGCCCGGCATCGGCGACGAAGACACGCCGCGGGTGTTCGACCGATTCCACCGCGCGGACGAGGCCCGGAGCCTGCCCGGCTCCGGTCTCGGGCTGGCCATCGTGCGCGAGATCGCCGTCGCCCACAGCGGCTCCGTGTTCGCCGAGCCGCGCCCCGGTGGCGGCGCGGTGGTCGGGTTCACCGTCGGACCTGATCTTCTCTTACCGATTTCTCACCCTGGTCACGTCGACGGCTAACCGGGCTCCGGAAGGGTGGTTCCGAGAGAGATCACCCCTCAAGGAGCCCGATGTCCACCCTGGCCGCCCGCCGCGTCGCACCGCCTCTGGTCCGCACGTGGTGGCGGGACGCCGCGGGCCTGACGGCTTGGCTGAGCGTGCTGTTCGTGGTCGCCCTCTGGGTGTCCGGAGGAGGCCTGCAGGACCTCGGCGCCGACGTCCTGACTTCCGCCGGTCGGCTCACCGGGCTGCTGTCGGCCGACCTCCTGCTGCTGCAACTGCTGCTGATGGCCCGGATCCCGTGGGTGGAGCGCAGTTACGGCCAGGACGAGCTGGCCCGCCGGCACCGGCTGGCCGGGTTCACTTCGATCACGCTGCTGGCCGCGCACCTCGTGCTCATCGCCCTCGGCTACGCGGCGACCGACCGCTCCGGCGTCGTGACCGAAGCCTGGACGCTGGTCACGACGTACCCGGGCATGCTCCTGGCCGCGGCGGGCACGGCGGCGCTGGTCATGGTCGCGGTGACGTCGGCGCGCGTGGCCCGGCGGCGCCTGCGGTACGAGTCGTGGCACCTGCTGCACCTCTACGCCTACCTCGGCGCCGGCCTCGCCCTGCCACACCAGCTGTGGACCGGCGCCGACTTCACCGCGTCCCCCGTCGCGACCGCGTTCTGGTGGACCGCGTACGCCGTGGCAGCGGGGGCGGTACTCGTGTTCCGCGTCGGACTGCCGGTCCGCCTCAACGTCCGGCACCGGCTCGTCGTCGACCAGGTGGAGCGGGAGGGGCCCGGTGTCGTTTCGGTGTACCTGCGCGGCCGCCGGCTCGACCGGCTTCCCGTCGCGGCGGGCCAGTTCTTCGTGTGGCGGTTCGTCTCGGGTCCCGGCTGGACGCGCGGCAAACCGTTCTCCCTCTCGGCCGCTCCCGACGGCCGACGGCTCAGGATCACGGCGAAGGACCTCGGGCCCGGCAGCCGCCGGCTGGCGACTCTGCCGCCCGGTACTCCCGCGCTGTTCGAGGGGCCGTACGGCAGGCTCACCGGCACTGTCCGGAAAGGACGGAAACTGGCGATGTTCGCGTCCGGCATCGGGATCACTCCGCTGCGCGCGCTGCTGGAGGAACTGCCCTACCGGCCCGGCGAAGCCGTGCTGTTCTTCCGTGCCGGGAGGCAGCGGGACCTGCTGTTCCGCGCCGAGCTCGAAACTCTCGCGGCGCGGCGCGGCATCCGGCTCCACTACCTGCTCGGCCGCCGCTCCCGTGACCGCGCGTCCTGGCTGCCGGTGGGCTACGCGCCGGTGCCGGATGACACGGTGCTACGCCACCTCGTGCCCGACATCGCCGACCACGACGTCTACGTCTGCGGACCCGACGCGTGGACCGGCGCCGTACTCGACACCGCCCGCCGGGCCGGCGTCCCCGCCGACCGCGTCCACTCCGAACGGTTCGGCTGGTAGGAAAGGACTTCCGATGCGCAGGATCGCCATCGCCGCCGCGGCGACCATCTCGGTCGTCGTGCTGCTGTTCAGCTACCGCACCAGCACCGACCGGACCCCGGTCGCCACCGGGCGGCCACTCGGCGGCGGGACGCAGCCGACTCGGACCACGACCCCGGCCACCCCCGCGACACCGGGTTCCGCAGGCGGGAGCGGCACGTTCACCGGTGAGGAGGCCGACACCCGCTACGGTCCCGTGCAGGTGCGGATCAGCGTCGCCGACGGCAAGATCACCGACGCCCAGGCCGTCCAGTACCCCCAAGAAAGCGGCCGCGACGTCCGGATCAACTCCGCCGCCGTACCGGAACTGAACGAGGAGACACTGCAGGCCCAGAGCGCGCAGATCGACACCGTGAGCGGCGCGACCTACACCTCCGAGGGCTACCGGCAGTCCCTGCAGTCCGCGATCGACGCGGCCCACCGGTGAAGGCCGGGCCTCCGTGCTGGAGCTGCGTACCGGCGGTCTCGCGACGCCCTGCTCGGCCGCCCGCGGCCCGCACATCGTCGACCCGCACACCGCCGAGCTGCTTCCGGTGACGGTCACCGGCCCGGCCCTGCAGTGGGCCGACGCCTGCGCCACCGCCGCCTTCGCCCGCGGGGGCGAAGACGTCGAACAGTGGGTTTCGGCTCGGGCACCGGGATGCGAGGTCGCCGCGCTCGCTCGTGCCCCCTGAACCGGAACTGCCCCGACAACCCGACACCCTCCACGAAGGACATCATGACCACCGTCAACGGCCTGCCCGCCCACATCCTGCTCGTGCACGCCATCGTCGTCCTGCTCCCCCTCGCCGCCCTGTTGCTGGTGCTGAGCGCGCTATGGCCCGCCATCCGCCGCAAGGTCGCCGGGCCGAACGCGATCCTGTCCGTCCTCGTCGTGGTCCTCGTTCCGATCACCACGGAAGCGGGCGAATGGCTGGAACGCCACGTGGCTTCGACGCCGCTCGTGCGCGCCCACACCGAACTCGGCGACACCGCCCTCTACGTCGCACTCCCGGTGGCCGTCCTCGCCCTCGTCGTCTGGTGGCGCCGCCGCGAAAGCCTCCGGGTGGACACGGCCGACACCGCGGGCACTGGCTCGACCGCGGTCACCACCCGCCGCCGCACCTTCCTGGCCCCGGCATCGACCGCGGTGACCGTGGTGCTCGCCGTGCTGTCGATCGCGGCCGCGGGCGCGGCCTGCTACGACATCGTCCGCATCGGGGATTCCGGTGCCCAGGCCACCTGGCAGGGCCAGTTCAGCTCCTCCCCGACACCGCGCGAACCCGAGCACTGACGTCGCCGCCGACAGTGCACAGCCCGCGACGTTCACCTCTCGAGATCGCGCGCCTCGCCGAACCGTCCGCAGCGCCAGTGAGTCGTCGAGGACAACGACGTCCGCACCGCCTCCCGGCCGCAGCAACCCCAGGCCGCTGCGCGGGAACAGTTCGGCCGGCGTGCGAGTCGCCGCGGTGACCGCGGCTTCCAGCGGTATCCCTGCCGCGCACGCGTCGCGGATGGCGTCGAGCGGGGGTGATCGTGGTTCCGATGGCGGTACCGCCCGGCGCGCCGGGCGGTACCGCCGGACACGGTGAACTCGACATCGCCGAGCCGGTAGTGGCCATCCGGGCAGCCGCCGGCGGCCAGCGCGTCGGTGACCAGCACGACCCGGTCACAAGCAGCGTGGAAGGCCAGCCGGACCGCCTCGGGCGCAAGGTGGCTTGGATCAGCGAGGAGTCGCGCGGTCGCGTTCGTGAGCCGTTGGCTGGGTGGTGACGAGAAGGTCGAGCGAGTTCGTTGCGCAGAATGCCCGGGCCCGCGAAAGCGCGTCGTCGAGCAGAGTGGGATCGATGCCGGGTCCGACCTCAGCGGTGACCGTCGCGGATGAACTGTTCACCCCTTCACCATGCCCCCGGCCCCGGGTCCGCACAGGGCCCTTGGCCACCAACCGCCGCCTCGGAAGACCTCCTCCGGAAGTCCTGACCGCCTGTGTGCACTGCGCCGGGCGTGGGAACAACGACTCCATCCGGACGGGCAGATCGGCCCGCCGGGTCTTGGCCTTCTCCTCTGCGCCCACTTGCCCGCCGAGCGGCACCATCGAGGGACGGGGAGAAGACCAAGACCCCTTCCACCGAACCGGAGGCCGACATGCGACTCGTTCACCGCACGAAGCATCTCGGTCCAGCTCGGGCGGGCGGATTCCCCACCGGCCTGCGCGTGCGCGCACACAGCGGCCAGTTCGACGGCCAGACCGGAGTCGTGGTCGACCACGCACCCGACCTCCGCCCCGGTTCTGTGTGGATCGAATTCACCCCGGGCCACGCACGGCTGGTGCCCGGCTATCGGCTCGACGCCGCCGACAACCCGGAAAACTGAGGCGGCGTTCCGGCTTCCGCCGGAACGCCGACGCAGGCGTTCAGGCCCGCACGATCGTTTTCGCGGTATCCGCGACGACCACTTCGGCGGCTGAGGGGCCGCCGGGCAGGCGCGTGGCCGGGAGTACGAGGCCAGCCCGGCCGGGGCAGCAGGCGGGAGCGCAGCAGCGGCAGCACCCGGCGTGGGGACGCCGAAGGCCGCGCCGGCGGGCAAGGTACGCAGGGCGTTCCGGGTCCACAGGCAGGACCGTGCGGCAGCGCGTGCCTTGAGCGCGGCCGACAGGCCGAGTTCGTCGACCAGCGCCCGCATCCGGGGCGCCCGGACCGGGAACCCGTCCGGTCCGGTGTCCACCGGCAGGCCCTCGACGTCGTGCGTGCGGATCTTCCCGCCGAGGCGGTCCTCGGCCTCGGCGAGGAGGACCTCGGGCGGATCGGGACGCTGCCGCAGGAAGCAGGCCGTGGCGAGCCCGGAGATCCCGCCGCCGACGACCGCGATGCGCGGGGTGCCGGTCATGCCGCGGTGACGAGCCCGTAGTGCCCGTCGTAGCGCAAGTACAGAACAGCGCCCCGTCCGGTGCGGGAGTCCCGGAAGAACAGGAACGGCAACTCGAGGGCGTCGAGCCGTTCGCCGGCCGCCTCGGCGGTCAGCCGAGGCACCGGGTGGACGTCGACGACCCACGGCGCCGTGACGGTTCCGGCCGGTGGGGCGAGGCCGGCCGGCCGGGAGAGCCGGTAGCCGGTCGGACCGCCGCGGTACACCACCGCGTCCTCGCCGGTGTCGGCGTCGACGAAGAGGTGGACGCGATAGTCCATCAGATCCATGGTCAGTGCCGCGTCGTCCGGACGCATCGTCCTCAGTGGACAGCGCTTGTGGCGCACGATCTCCCGTTGCCCGGTCGGACGCGGAAGCGACGGGGGCCCGCCCGGCGGTGGCGGCCACGGCCTCGGCACGGCCGGGTTCTGCAGCCGCGCCAGCTGTTCGCCGAGCCGTTTGCGGAGCAGGGTGGCTGCCTCCTGGAAGAACACGCCGGTCAGCTGGGCCCGTACCGGCTGCCCGTCGACGACGAGGTTCGCCTGGACGAGCGCGGGCCGTGGCACAGCCGGCTTCCGGTACACCGTGAGCTTGAGCTTCGCGGATTCGACTTGGCCCGGCACCCGCCGGAGCACGGCGCCGATCCGGCGGCGGACGTACTCCCGGGCGGCCGGGACGACGTCACCCGAGATGTCCACGGCCAGGTTGAGCGTGCGCGACACCTTCTGCCTTTCGTCAGTGGTAACAGGGTCCGTCATTGATCCGCGGGGAGGAGCGGTGGATCTTCCCCGGTCGCGGGGGTTTCCGGTTTTCCGGTGAGAGTGATTTCGCCTTCGCGACGGAGCAGGTACGCGCCGATCGTCGAGATCGTGTTCAGTGTCGTGAACCCGTCCGTGGTCAGGTAGTCGGCGTAGCGGCGCGGCATGCCTTCGTTGCCCAGCCAGTGCTGGACGAGGAACGTGGTATGGAAGCCGACGGAGAACAGCATCGGTGACTCGAACGTCACCTGCCCCTTCCACATCGTGCCGATCCAGTTGAAGAACTTGACGCCGGTGGGCACGGCGACCAGGAAGGTCATGAAGGAGAAGAACGGCAGCAGCACGGCGCCGGTGGCGTACATGTGGTGCGCCCACACCGCGACCGACAGGGCGGGCCGGGTCTCGTGGCCGTCACGGGCACTCCTGTCTGTCCAATCATCGCACGCGACAGTCGACCGCGGCACCCGCCCCGCCCGACAGGGACCAAAGTCCTCTGTGGATACCCCGAAGTCCTTCTCCGGGAGAGGGGATGCCGCGGCGACTTCGTCTCCTATCGGTTGTCGACAGCGCTGTCGGCCAGGCCGACGGCGGCGCGGCCGGCTTCGAGGCGGGCGACGGGCACCCGGAAGGGCGAGCAGGACACGTAGTCGAGGCCCACCTCGTGGAAGAATCCGATCGACGCGGGGTCGCCGCCGTGTTCGCCGCACACACCCATGACCAGGCCCGGGCGGGTGGTCCGGCCCGCTTCCACGGCGCCGGAGATGAGCGTGCCGACACCGTCGCGGTCGATCGTCTCGAACGGGGACACCCCGAAGATGCCCTCGGCGAGGTAGGTGGGGAAGAACGACGCCTCGACGTCGTCCCGCGAGAATCCCCACACCGTCTGGGTCAAGTCGTTGGTGCCGAAGGAGAAGAACTCCGCCGAACCGGCGATGCGGCCCGCGGTCACGGCGGCCCGGGGCAGCTCGATCATGGTGCCGATCTCGTACGGGAATCCCGTTCCGGCGGTGATTTCGTCGAGGATCCGCCGGGCCCGGCCGGCCATGATGTCCAGCTCCCGCACGTCGCCGACCAGCGGGATCATGATCTCCACGCGCGGGGCACCGCCCGCGCGCACCCGGGTCGCGGCGGCTTCGGCGATGGCGCGCACCTGCATCTCGTAGAGACCGGGCACGACCAGCCCGAGCCGGACTCCGCGGGTACCGAGCATCGGGTTCTCTTCGTGCAGCCGGTCGACCGCGCGCAGCAGGTCTTCCGGCGCACCCGGGCGGCCCAGTGCCTTGGCCACCGCCACTTCGGCGGTCAACGCCGTGCGGTCGGGCAGGAACTCGTGCAAGGGCGGGTCCAGCAGCCGGATCGTGACCGGCAGCCCGTCCATCTCCTCGAGAATCCGCACGAAGTCCGCTCGTTGCAGCGGGAGCAGCGCCGCGAGTGCGGACTCGCGCTCGGCGTCGGTCCCGGCCAGGATCAGCCGTTCGACCAACACCCGGCGGTCGCCGAGGAACATGTGCTCCGTGCGGCACAGTCCGACCCCGGTCGCGCCGAGACGGCGGGCCCGTCGCGTGTCCTCCGGAGTGTCGGCGTTCGCCCGCACCTCCAGCCGCCGCCGGGTGTCGGCGTGCGTGATGATCCGATCGACCGCCCGCAACAGCGCATCGGTTCCGGGCTCGCGGCGGCCTTCGAAGTAGTCGACGACCGGCGACGGCACCACGGCCAGCTCGCCGAGGTACACCTCGCCGGCGGTGCCGTCGATGGAAATCACGTCGCCCTCGGCGACCACCGTGCCGTCCGCGGTCGTGAACCGGCGGTTCACCACATCGACGTCCAAGGACTCGGCGCCGCACACGCACGTGCGCCCCAGCCCACGGGCGACGACGGCGGCGTGCGACGTCTTGCCGCCGCGGCTGGTGAGCACGCCCCGGGCGTGGATCAGCCCGTCGAGATCGTCGGGATTGGTTTCCCGCCGTACCAGGATGACGGCGGCGCCTTCCTCCGCCCGGCGGACCGCGGTGGCCGAGTCGAACACCGCCTCGCCGACCGCCGCGCCCGGGGACGCCGCGACGCCGGTGGCGACGGGCGGGGTGGCGGTGTCGGCGAAGCGGGGGAACATCAGCTGGGCCAGCTGCGCGCCGCTGACCCGCCGCAGGGCTTCGTCGGCGTCGATCACGCCTTCCTCTTGCAGGGCCTCGGCGATGCGGAACGCGGCGGCCGCGGTGCGCTTGCCGACCCGGGTCTGCAGCATCCACAGCCGGCCGCGTTCGACGGTGAACTCGATGTCGCACAGGTCGCGGTAGTGCTCCTCCAGCGTCCGCATGATTCCCAGGAGCTGCTCGTACGCCCGGGGCTGCAGGTCGGCGAGCCGGTGCAGGGGCAGGGTGTTGCGGATGCCGGCCACGACGTCCTCACCCTGGGCGTCGGCGAGGTAGTCGCCGTAGACGCCCGGCGCCCCGGTGGCCGGATCGCGGGTGAATGCGACGCCCGTGCCGGAATCCTCGCCGAGATTGCCGAACACCATCGCGCACACGTTCACCGCGGTGCCCAGGTCCTCGGGGATGTGCTCGGCGCGGCGGTAGACGTGAGCGCGGTCGGTGTTCCACGATTCGAACACCGAGTTGATCGCGAGGTTCAGCTGCTCGCGCGGGTCCTGCGGGAACTCCCGGCCCGCCTGTTCCCGGACGATGTCCTTGAACGTGGCGGTCAGCGCCCGGAGATCGGCCACGTCCAGGCCGAGGTCACCGGTGACGCCCTTGGCCTGCTTCGCGGCCCGCAACGCGCCGGCGAAGCAGGCAGCATCGACGCCCAGCACGGTCGTGCCGAACATCTGGACCAGCCTCCGGTAGGAGTCCCACGCCAGCCGCTCGTCCCCCGACCACGCGGCCAGCCCGGCCACCGATTCGTCCGTCAGTCCGATGTCGAGGACGGTGTCCATCATCCCCGGCATCGAGAACCGCGCGCCGGAGCGGACCGAGACCAGCAGCGGCTCGTCCACCTGGCCGAGCTTGCGGCCCATCGCGCGCTCCAGCGTGTGCAGGTGCTCCGCCACCTCCTCGGCCAGCCCCTCGGGCGGCGCACCGGCGGCCAGGTACGCCCGGCACGCCTCGGTGGTGATCGTGAACCCCGGCGGCACCGGCAAGCCCATCACGGTCATCTCGGCGAGGTTGGCGCCCTTGCCGCCGAGCAGGTCCGCCATGGCGCGGTTGCCCTCGGCGAAGTCGTACACGTACTTGCGCATCGTCATCTCCACGTCGGTGTCCGAAGTAGACTGTGCCTTCCGGCGTCCGCCGGGCCGTGCGGTCGGTCCTCGGCCTGCTCCATCCCACCGGTTCAGAACCGTGCCGGACACTGCACAACGGTTTATCGCAGGGTGCCGTAGGTCCTCATTCGAAGGGGCGGTTGGTCCTCGCCGGAAAGGCCGCTTCGCCCGCGTTTCGGGTGGATGGCGTCAGTGTGCGCCGGCCGTGGGTGCAACGGTCTGGGCCGGGTCGGCCGGCACGTCCAGGTGCCGGACGGACTCCCCGCCCTTGTGCTGGTACAGCCGGCCGAACTTGCGCTCCAGCACGCTTTCGAGCTTGCGGATGGCGCCGTGGCAGGCGTCGGTCACCGAACCGGCGTGCTGGGTCACCGAAACAACCCCGTGCCCGGCCAGACGGGCCTCGAGCACGCACCGCCGGTCCAGCCCGGCGGCGCGAGCGGCGATTTCGTCACCGAGGTGGGCTTCCAGACGGGTGATTCGCTCGGAGGACCGGGAGAACGCGGACTCGAGCTCCTGCTCGACGCGTCGCATCAGGGCGTCACTGCCGTGCACGTTCTTGTCGGTGCTGATGTGGATCTGCATGCCCTGATCGTCTTCGCCCTGTGCGAGTCCATCCCAGAACCACAGGTCCCTTGCCCGAAGGACCAAAGGCTCCACCGACCCCAGCGGCTCACCGCTGGTGACCTTGTGCTCTTTCGGACCCCGGGCCACCCGGGAGATCCTCGAGCCGAGCCTTCCGATCCACAGCGGGCCGCGCCGCGGCATGGGGGGAGACATGACTTCAGCCATCACGCCGGTCGGCCTGCTGGACTCCGATCAAGTGAAATCCGTGATCGGTGCCGCGGTGCTGGCCCCGTCCACACACAACACGCAGCCCTGGCGGTTCCGCTGCACCCCCCTGGGCCTCGAGCTGCACGCGGACACCGAGCGCGCACTTCCGGTCGTCGACACCGGCCAGCGGGAACTACTGCTCTCCTGCGGGGCGGCGTTGTTCAACCTCCGCACCGCCATCCACGCTCTGGGCGCCCACCCCGCCACGACCCTTCTCCCCCGCCGTGACGAACCGAACCTGTTGGCCGTCATCCGGCCCTTCGCCGCCCACAAACCCGACCCGCGGTCGGTCGAGCTGGCCGACGCGATCCCCCGCCGGCACACCAACCGCACGCCGTTCGAGAAAGCCGCCATCCCCACCTCCGTGGTCGCCAAGCTCCGTCACGCCGCCGAGATCGAACAGGCCTGGCTGCCCCGGCTGGACGCCGTCCAGCTGGACCGGCTGCGGGAACTGGTCAACAAGAGTCACCACGCCCAGCTGGCCGATCCGGCGTTCGTCGCGGAGTGGCGGTACTGGACCGGGCGTGGGCGGGGCAGCCGCGACGGCGTCCCCGGCTACGCCGCCGGGGCGATGCCCGCCGACGACGGCGGCTGGATCCTCCGGGACTTCGGGACCGAGTCCTCGCCCCGGCGCGGCCGGATCGACGAATCCGACCCGCTGGTCGTGGTCATCGGCTCCTTCGACGACACCCGGCTCGACCAGCTCCGCGCCGGGCAAGCCATGCAGCGAGTGCTGCTGACCGCCACCGCCGCCGGGCTCGACGCGTCGTTCATCTCCCAGCCGGTCGAAGTCACGAGCGTCCGCAACGAGCTGCGCGACCTGCTCGGCGGCGGGCTGTGGCCGCAGATCGTCCTGCGACTGGGCCGGGGCAAGCCGGTGGCGTGGACGCCGCGACGGTCCGTGGCCGACGTTCTGCTGGAGCCGGACCGGCTCAGCGCCTGATCACCGACTTTCGTGGAGGGACCGGAGATGACGGAAGCAAGCGTGCGGCCGATCGTGGTGGGCGTGGACGGCTCGACCGCCGCGACCCACGCCGTGAGCTGGGCCGCGCAGGAGGCGGTCCGGCGCGACGTGCCGCTGGTGGTCGTCCACGCGTGCGCGCTGGTGCCGGTGGCCGTGCCGTACGCGGAAGCGCTGGTGCCCGCCTACCACCGCGCGCAGCTCGAGTACGGCCGCGAGTGGCTCGACGCGGCGGAGTCGGCGGCGCGAGAGGCCGCCCCGGACGCGCGGGTGAGCACGGACCTGGCCCGCGGCTCGGCGGCCGAGCAGCTGATCGCCCGCTCGGCGTCGGCGGAGCTGGTCGTGCTGGGATCACGGGGCCTGGGCGGGTTCACCGGCTTGGTGGTGGGGTCGATCGCGGTGGCGGTGGCCACCTACGGCCACTGCCCGATCGTGGTGGTCCGCGGCGCCGACGCCGGGACCGAGGGGCCCGTGGTCGTCGGCGTGGACGGGTCACCCACGAGTGCGGCGGCGATCCCGTTCGCGTTCCGCGCCGCCGCCTCGCGCGGTGTGCCGCTGGTCGCGGTGCACGCCTGGCTGGACCTGCCGCTGGGCGGGTTCGGGGAAATCGGCGTGGAAGTGGACTGGGCGGTGATCGAGCGCGAGCAACACGCGCTGGTCGGCGAGTGGCTCGCGCCGGCCCGAGCCGAGTACCCGGACGTGCCGGTGGAGCTGGTCATCGCCCGGCACCGACCCGCGCACACCCTGCTCGAACAAGCCGAGAACGCTCAGCTGGTCGTGGTCGGCTCCCGCGGGCGGGGCGGCTTCCGCGGTCTGCTCCTGGGTTCGACCAGCCACGCCCTCATCTACCACGCCGCCTGCCCGGTGGCCGTCGTCCCGCCGCCCCGGCCGTGACCGGCCGGGAACGCGGTGGTCTTCTGGTGACCGGTGACCGCACTGCGCTGCCGGCGGTTTCGCAGCCGTGGCGGCTGGAGACGGCCGACGTCTCGGCGCAGCTCGGCGTGGACCCCGCCCGCGGCCTGGACGAAGCGGACGCGGCTCGCCGGCTCGCGGACGCCGGGCCGAACCGGCTGGCCGAACCGGCGGCCCGGCCGTGGTGGCAGGCGCTGCTCGCGCAGGTCGCCAACCCGCTGAACGTGGTGCTGGTGCTCGCCGCCGTGCTGGCCGGCGTGGCCGAACGGTCGTTCCGGGAAGCGCTGGTCATCGGGCTGGTCCTGGGGCTCAACGGCGTGCTGGGGTTCTTCCAGGAACGCCGCGCCGACCAGGCCGTCGCCGCCCTGCGCGAGATGTTGAGCCCGTCGGCGCGGGTCCGTCGCGACGGAGATGTCGTGGAGGTACCCGCCACCGACCTCGTTCCCGGTGACATCGTGCTGGTCGAAGCCGGAGACCGGATCCCCGCCGACGGCCGGGTCCTCGCCCAGGTCACCCTGGAAACTGACGAGTCCGGCCTGACCGGCGAGTCGGTACCGGTCGCCAAGACCGGCAAGGCTCTGCCCGGCGACGTCGGCCTGCCCGACCGCACCTGCATGGCCCACATGACCAGCGTCGTCACCCGCGGCCGCGGCGAGGTGCTGGTCACCGCCACGGGCATGGCCACCGAGATCGGCAAGGTCGCCGGTCTGCTGCAACGCACCGAGGCCGTCCGCACCCCGCTGCAGCGGCAGCTGGACAAGCTCGGGGTACGGCTGGCCTACCTCGCCGGGATGGCGGTCATCCTGGTCGCAGTGATCCAGTTCGTCACCGGCAGCGGCCTGGGCGAGGTGATCACGCTCGCCGTCGCACTGGGTGTGGCGGCCATCCCGGAGGGGCTGCCTGCGGTCGTCACGGTCACCCTCGCCCTGGGTATGCGTCGGATGGCCCGCCGCCGGGCCATCGTCAAACGCCTCACCGCCGTCGAGACCCTCGGCTCCACCACGGTGATCTGCACCGACAAGACCGGCACGCTCACCCTCAACCAGATGACCGCCCGCTCGCTGTGGCACGCCGGCCGCCGCTACCGCATCAGCGGCGAGGGCTACCGGCCCGACGGGACGATCACCGCCGAAGACGGAAGCCCGATTCCCGACCTGCGCGACGTGCTGGCGCCCGCCGCCCTGTGCAACGACTCCGTCGTCCACGACGGCACGCTCGTCGGCGACCCCACCGAGGGTGCCCTGGTCACTCTGGCCGGCAAAGCCGGACTGGACGTCACCGCACTGCGCCAGGCCGCCCCGCGCATCGCCGAGATCCCGTTCGACTCCGGCCGCAAGTACATGGCCACCTTCCACCACCACGGATCCGGCGTGCGGGCGTGCGTCAAGGGCGCCCCGGACGTCCTGCTCCGCCACGCCACCCACGTCCGCGGCACCGACGGCGACCGCCCGCTGGACGAGCAGCGCCACCGCGAGATCTCCGCGGTGCTCGAGGAACTCGCCGGCCGCGGCGAACGCGTGCTGGCCATCGCCCTCGCCGACCGGCCCGGCATCGACACCGACGCCACCGGCACCCCGCTGCTGCCGGACGAGCTCGTCCTGGCCGGCCTCGTCGGCATCCTCGACCCGCCCCGCCCCGAAGTCGCCGACGCGGTCGCCGAGTGCCACACCGCCGGCATCGACGTCAAGATGATCACCGGCGACCACCTCGCCACCGCGACCTCGATCGCCCACGCCCTCGGCATCACCGGCCGCGGCATCACCGGCGAGGACATCGACCGGCTCGACGACAGCGCCCTCGAACAGGAGGCTCCCGGCGTCGGCGTGTTCGCCCGCGTCGCCCCCGAACACAAGATCCGCATCGTGCAGACCCTGCGACGCCGCCACGAAACCGTCGCCATGACCGGAGACGGCGTCAACGACGCGCCCGCGCTCAAAGGCGCCGACATCGGCGTGGCCATGGGCATCACCGGCTCCGACGTGTCCAAAGAGGCCGCCTCGATGGTCCTCACCGACGACAACTTCGCCACCATCGTCGGCGCCGTCCGCCAAGGCCGCACGATCTACGACAACATCGTCAAGTTCGTCCGCTTCCAGATCAGCACCAACCTCGCCGCGATCCTCACCATGGTCGCCGGATCGGTGGTCTTCCTGTCCGAACCCGCCGTGCTCACCCCGCTGATGTTGTTGTGGGTCAACGTCATCGCCGACGGACCACCGGCACTGGCCCTCGGCCTCGAACCCGCCCGCCGGGCCGTCATGCACGAACCACCCCGGCCCCCAGGCGCGCACATCCTCACCGGACGCCGTCTCGCCCGCATCACCGCCACCGGCCTGCTCATGACCGCCGGAACCCTCTACGCCTACCGGCTCGGCCTTGACCGCGGCACTGACATCGCGCAAACCCTGGCCTTCACGACCTTTGTGCTCTACCAGGTGTTCAACCTCTTCAACGTCCGCGACGAAAACGCCACGGTGTTCGGCCCACTGCTGCTGCGGAACTGGCGCCTGTGGGCCGCTCTCGCCGCGGTGCTGGTCCTGCAGATCTGCGCGGTTCACGTCCCCGCAGCGCAGGCCCTGTTCGGCACGGCCGACCTCACTGCGGCCGACTGGGCCGTCGCCACCGCACTGGCCGCCACCGTGCTCGCATTCGAAGAGCTCCGCAAAGCGCTACGACGCCACCGTGCCCGGGTCACCACCAGCGACCGTGGCCCCGGCGAAAACGGACCGCCGGCACGAATTTGACGGCTGGACCACCAGCGCGAGGGACACCACCGCCGCAACCGAGTCGCTGGATTCGTGCAGGCTGCGGGCAGCACCGTTGGTGGGGTGAACGCGCGTCGCCGCGATCCTGCTGTTCGGCAACCCCATCCGGTCGGACGGCCGGAGCGTCACGGGCACCTACGAGAGCCACACCAAGGACTACTGCGCCGACGGCGACACGATCTGCCAGTTCCTCGGCACGAATCCCCTGGCCCACTTCAGCTACGGCGGCAACGCCGCCGACGCGGCCGAATTCGTGGCCGGCAAGGTTTGACCGCCGGTCCCTTGTGGACCCGCCCCCGCGTCCGCCGCCCACGGCCCGACCGGCGGGCGCGCGGGCGCGGGCGGACTCCCGCCGGTCGGCGGTGAACTCACCCGCCGGCTCGTCCAGGCCCTGGTGGTCGGACTCGCGGTGTTCGTCCTGCTCGGCCTGATCGTCGTCCCGCCGGTGACCGCGGAACAGATGAGTGGTTCCGACCATCGCAAGCAATTCTTCGCGCCGATCATCGACAAGATCGAGCGGGCCCTCGCGGTTCGCTCGATCTCCCTCTTCTTCCCGTGCTGAATGCTAGCTCCAATGAAATTTACCTGGCGCCGAACCATCGTCGAACAGTTGGAGAGGAACCACGTAACCGCAGATAGACGCAGTGCTGAAGCCCTGAACGAGGGCTCCGTCCCGAACGGTGGTTCACCCGGATTGCCGCACACCTTCCTTCTTGCGGAGACACTCTTGTGAGCGTGAACATCGAGTGCCACACTGTCTCCGCCTGCGCCGCTGACGGAAGCCGCCGCGGCACAGCCCGCCGGCGAATTTGTCGAACCCGGAATTCCGGAGCGTCGGGCAGCGCTGTGCCCGGCCGTGCGGCAGCACGGATGGCAGCCGGAAAGCCGTACGCACCGAGGAGTGAGATCAGGGTGACCGCAACACGACTTCCCCGTCCTCGCAGGGCGGCAACGCTGTTGGCAGCAGGCGTGCTGCTGTCCGCGATGACGACGGTACTGCCCACGTCGCCCGCGGAGGCGTTGGACAACGGTGTCGCACGCACGCCACCGATGGGATGGAACTCGTGGAACACGTTCGGCTGCAACATCAGCGAAGCGCTGATCAGGCAGATGACCGATGCGATGGTCAACTCCGGCATGCGTGACGCGGGCTACCAGTACGTCGTGGTGGACGACTGCTGGATGAACCCGAACCGGGACTCGGCGGGCAACCTCCAAGGCGACCCGAGCCGGTTCCCCAGCGGTATGAAGGCGCTCGGCGACTACATCCACGGCAAGGGCCTCAAATTCGGGATCTACCAGGCGCCGTTGGCCGAGACGTGCGCCCAGTACTTCAACTCCTACCCCGGTTCGACCGGAGCGCTGGGCCACGAGGAGCAGGACGCCCGCCAGTTCGCGGCCTGGGGCGTGGACTACCTCAAGTACGACTGGTGCTCGCCCAGCGGCACGATCGACGACCAGGTGCGCACGTTCGCCAAAATGCGCGACGCCCTGCGCGCCGCCGGCCGCCCGATCGTCTACAGCATCAACTCCAACAGCATCCACGACAAGACCGGGCCCCGGCGCAACTGGGGAGACGTGGCGAACATGTGGCGCACCACCGAGGACATCACCAACAAGTGGGACACCGGGCAGACCAACGGCTACCCGATGGGCATCCAGAACATCGTCAACGTCACCGTGCCCCTGGCCTCCTACGCCAAGCCCGGCGGGTTCAACGACCCCGACATGATGGAAGTCGGGCGCGGCGGCATGAACGACACCGAGATGCGCAGCCACTTCGCCCTGTGGGCCGTCATGGCCTCGCCCCTCATCGCGGGCAACGACCCGCGCAACATGGACGCCGCCACTTCGACCATCCTGAAGAACGCGAACCTCATCGCCATCAACCAGGACAGCCTCGGCCTGCAGGCCAGGCAGGTCTCCAACGACGGCACCCGGCGCGTCCTGGCCAAGCAGCTGGCCGACGGCACCGTCGCGGTCGCCCTGTTCAACCAGGGCGGCAGCACGACCACCGTCTCGACCACGGCGAGCGCGATCGGCCTGTCGGGCAGCTCGTTCACGCTGCGCGACGCCTGGACCAACGGCACGACCACCACGTCCGGCGCCATCTCGGCCAGTGTCCCGGCGCACGGCACCGCGGTGTACGTCGTCAGCGGCGGCGGAGGCCCCGCGCCCACGTCGTTCTCCTTGGTGAGCCAGAGCTCCGGCCGCTGCCTGGACATCCCCGGCAGCACGCCGACCAACGGCGCCCTGGCCCGGATCTGGGACTGCACCAGCCAGACCAACCAGCGCTTCACCACGACCACGGCCGGTGAGCTGCGCGCCTACGACGGCGCGAAGTGCCTGGACGTCTACAACCAGGGCACGGCCAACGGCACCGCCGTGACGTTGTGGGACTGCAACGGCCAGGGCAACCAGCAGTTCCGCATCAACTCCGACGGCAGCGTGACGGCGGTCGCGTCGGGCAAGTGCCTGGACGTCAACGGCGGCGCCACCGCCAACGGAACGCAGGTCATCATCTGGGATTGCCACGGCGGCACCAACCAGAGGTGGACCCGCACCTGACCCCAGGGCGGCGCCCGCGAACTCCACGGTCGCCGCCGACCGGACCGACTTCCGTGGCGCGGTCAGCGGCTGGGACCCCACCCGGGCACGACCGGCGAGAACGAGCGCATGACCGCGCACCACCGGCCCGCCGCTTCCTACGTCGCCGCCAACGCCAACCGCACATCTGCCGGCCGGTATCGGAGCAACGCGCCCGCGACCCCGCCGACCAAGGCCGGCAGCACGACCAGGACGACCGCCCCGACGGCGATGCGTCCGCGGGTCATGTGTGGTCCCTCGGGGTCTCGAGCACGTCAACCAGGGTGACCCCGCAGCGCCGTCCGAATCATCGAGACCGGCGGTGACGTGTACGCGTCGGAACGGCAGCAGTGGGACAGCGGCAACAACGCCGTCGCGGTCGAACCCGGCGTGGTGTTCACCTACGACCGCAACACCCAGACCAACACCCTGCTGCGTCGCGCCGGCGTCGAGGTCATCACGATCACCGGCACCGAACTCGGCCGCGGTCGCGGCGGCGGCCACTGCATGACGTGCCCGCTGATCCGCGACGCCGTCGACTTCTGAGAAGAACGGCCACCGGATCGAGAACGTCGAGGCGGCCGCACTCGACCCGCCACCACCAAAGGGAGTGACTGATCATGGCAGATACAGTCCCCGCAGCCGCCGACAGCTCGGCCCCCGACGCCTCGGCGGCTCACACTCCGCTCGCGGACGCCCCCGTTGCCGACCCTCCGGTCGTGACGCCGGGCAGGATGAGCCTGCCCACGCTCTGTGCGATGGTGATCGGCAGCATGGTCGGCGCGGGCGTGTTCTCCTTGCCGGCGCGCTTCGGTGTGGCAACCGGCATCCTCGGATCGCTGATCGCGTGGGCGATCGCCGGAACGGGGATGCTGATGCTCGCCTTCGTCTTCCAAAACCTCGCCATCCGCAAACCCCACCTGGACTCAGGTGTCTTCATCCACGCCAAGGCCGGCTTCGGTGACTATGGCGGCTTCAACTCGGCGATCGGCTTCTGGTCCAGTGCCATCGCCGGAAACGCCTTCTACTGGGTGTTCATCACCGCGACCCTCGGCGCGTTCTCCCCCGCCTTCGGCGACGGCAACACCGTCCTCGCGGTGGCACTGTCCACCACCGGCGTCTGGCTGTTCCACTACCTGATCGCGCGGGGAGTCCGCGACGCGGCCGTCATCAACCGGATCGTGACCATCCTCAAGATCCTGCCCATCCTCGTCTTCATCGTCGTGCTGTTCATCGCACTCGACGCCGGCGTCTTCTCCGGCAACTGGATCGCCACCGGCTACGGCGACCTCGGCTCGCTCAACGAGCAGGTCCGCAACACCATGATCATCACGACGTTCGTCTTCCTCGGCATCGAGGGCGCGACCGTCTACTCCCGTTACGCCAAGAAGCGCACAGACGTCGGCAAAGCAACCGTCCTGGGGTTCCTGACCGTACTGGCGATCTTCGCGCTGGTGACGTTGTCGAGCTACTCCGTGATGGCCCAGCCCCAGATCGCCAGGACCCGCCAACCTTCCATGATCGGCCTGTTCGAGTACGTCGTCGGCGGCTGGGGCGCCTGGTTCATCAGCGCCGGCGTCATCATCTCCGTCCTCGGCGCGTACCTCGCCTGGACCCTGATGGCCGCCGAAGTGATGTACATGCCGGCCCGTAACGAGGACTTCCCGGCTTTCCTCGGCAGAGAGAACGACAAGAAGACGCCGATCACCGCGCTCGTCGTCAGTTCGCTGGGAGTCCAGATGCTCCTCGCCGTGACCCTCTTCCTGACCGACGCGCTGAACTTCATGCTCGACCTGTGCACCAGCCTGGCGTTGGTACCCTACTTCCTCGCCGCCGCATACGCCCTGAAGCTCGGCCTCACCGGCGAATCCTACGAGGACGCGCCTGCCAGGACACGGCGCGGAGACACCATCATCGCCGGGATCGCGACCGTCTACACGCTGTTCCTCTTCGAGGCCGCCGGCCTGAAGTTCCTCCTGCTGTCTTCGGTGATCCTCGCCCCCGCCACCCTGCTGTACATCAAGGCGCGGGTCTATCCCGTGATCGGCTCTGGCGGACTTTCGGTGGTGGGGTTATCCGAGGAGGATGCGGTGGCGCAGGAGAGCGAAGCCGGCTCTTCCGTACATCTGTCGCTTGAGGAGCTTCGTTTTGGTGTTCACGCCTTCGGTTCGCCCGTTGTGGTGCTCGAGGGTGATCGCAGCGGTGACGGCGTCGAGGTCCTGTTCGACGCCTCGGGCGAAGGAGTGCACGTGTGGTAGATCCGCTTCCCGCGCCGCGGTCGTCCATGCCGCCAGCTTGGCCGGGTTGTCTTTGTGAGGAGTGAGCAGGGCAGCGAAGGAACGCACAACCTGGGCCAGCGCCGTCATTTCGGGGCAGGCCACCGTTAGAGCTTCGAGTCGTTCGCGTTGCCGCTCGGTGAGATTCTCGGGCCGGGTCAGCAGCAGCCGGGCTGCCCGGCGTGGCGAGAGATGCGGATGCTCGTCGAGATGCCGGCCCCTGGTTAAGATACCGCACGAGGAGATTCTGGCTGCCGTTGTAGCCCAGAGCGCGGATTTCGTCCAGCAATGCGGTAGCTCCCACACCCGGCTCCTGTTCACGGCGGACGCGTAGATGGTCCCGGTACGGGTCGACCATGCAGGCCCGGTACTTGGGGACCCGCTGGATGCGCTCCGGTGTGGCCGCGCGGGCGTACCGCTTGACTGTGTTCAGCGCCAGGCCGAGACGGCGTGAGCAGTCCAGCAGCCCGACTCCGGCCTCGAGTAGGGCATGGATTTGCTGCCACCGCTGGAGAGTGGTCTCGGCAAGCTTTCCCTCGCGCAGTCCGGTGGCCGAGGCCCAGCACGCGCTGTGGGCTGCGACCTCCTTGCCCGCGGCGTCGCACAGGCCGTGCCAGAGATGCCATCGGTCGGCTACCTGGATCGCTTGCGGCAGCGCATCCCGCACGGCTTGCGCATAGGCTGCCGAACCGTCCCGGCACACGACTTCGACTCCTGGATGTGCCCGCAGCCAACCGGCCACCACCTCGGCGCCGCGCCCGGGCAGCACGTCGATCCGGGCGCCGGTGTCGGCGTCGATCATCACGGTGGCGTAGTCATGACTCCTGCGCAGGGCGAAATCATCGATCCCCAGCACCCGCGGCACCGCGTGATCCGGTAACAGGATGCCCAGCAATACTCGAACCGCGGTGTCCCGCCCGAGTGCGATCCCGATCGCCGGCAGCAACCGGGCAGAGGCCCTGCCGGCCAGCTCCCGCACGACAGCCCGGACCTGCTCACCGAGCCGGACGGTGCGTCGCTGATATCGCTCGATCAAGCCCGGCACTTGCTCCCGGAAAGTCTGGCGCGTGCACTCTGTGACAGGGCACCGCATCCGGCGTATCCGCAACCGCACCAGCACCCGGCGTCCATCGACCGGCACATCTGCGGGGACTCGCTCGTGGAAGGCATGAACTCGGCCTGTCGGCGTCCCACAGCCGGGGCACGCCACCGCATCGCCCCTGGTTGATGCCGGACCACGATCGCATCGCCAGCGTCCTCAACACTGTCGATCGACAGCGCCGACAGCCCCGAGAACACCGCACCGACCAGCTTCGCCATCTCAGCCACAAACGATCATGGCAAGCCCCTCGACCCCGTCTCGGTCGGGGACCACCGCCCCACCACCGAAAGTCCGCCAGAGCCGATCTTGGAACAGTCCCTCTTAGGTTGCTGATTCGATGGATTGGTCGTCACTGGTGCGAATGAGTGAGGCGAGGTACGACCGCACTTGCGCCGCGTCGTCGGGGCGCCCTTGGATCCGGTAGATGCGGAAGGCACGTTGCCAACTCTCGAGGGCGGTACCGGAAAGCCGTAGCGAGCGTAGAGGTCGTCCGCGTCCTCGAGCCGCAGCGGCGTCGCGCCGGCGCCGAGACAGCGCAAGCTCGCCGCCTTCTCCTTCGGCACGTCCGCGTCGAGCAGGGAGCGGATCGCCACCGGCGCAGAACTGCCCACCACGGCCTGGCGCTCGGCCACGAGCACCAGGCTGACGTGCGGCTCGAATCAGCTCGGCAGCCACGCCTGGCTCTCCTGCGTGACGGCCAGGAGCAGGCCGATTACCGATCCGATGCGCTCCAGCGAGGCGTGGTGCATCCCGACGCCCTGCCCAGCTTCGCTCGCCGGCCGACGTCGATCCCAGCGTGCTCCTGCGCCTCGACGACGTCGCGTTCAGGTGCGCCGACGGGATCGCGATCGGCTCGGCCTTCCCAGACGCGCCGCTGGTCAGCATGCTGGCGCCGAAGTCGACGGTCACTGATACCGGCGAGCAGAAGTGGCGAATGGCGATGACCCGATCGGCTACCCGATGATGACGAGTTCGAATCCGTCATCGTCGCCGCATCGCCATTGGTCCTGCCCGACGTGCGTCACCGGATTCAGCCAAAGGACCAACCCCGGGGCGACGGACAGTCTTCCCCGGGTATGTCAGGAGGTGCGGGCGACCGTCAGCACGCAGACGGGTCAAGGCCGTCGACGTCGTACTTCTCATCGTTGTCCAGGTCGCAGCCGACCAAGTCGAGACGCGGGACGGCGTAGATAGCGATCGTGAGCCGGCAGTCGTTGGCGCGGGCACACCGCGGCAGCCAACCGCGCACACCGCAACGAGCACGCAGCACCGCCGTACATCTCCACCATCCTGTTGACCTGCTCGGCTGAACCAGCCCAACTGGTCTCGCAGTGTGGAACTCATGCGGGCACGTAGCGGAACCGTTCCCGGTTGGCGGGCGCGGAGCCATGACCCGTCAACGGGTCCCGCCCTGGATGTACGGCGTGATTGCGTCGACATTCGACTTGTCCACGAACCCGGGGCCGGTCTGCACCGGCTTGCCGCCGCCGAGGGTGTTCCCGTTCTGCGTGTACAGCTTGAGGATCACGATGGGCAGGTAGCCCTGCTCATACTGCTGCTGGTCGATGGCGAAGAGGATGTCGCCGCTCTTGATGCCCGACACCACCTCGTTGTTGAGGTCGAACGTGGCGACCTGGGCCTTCGAGCTCGCCTCCTTCGCTGCGCTGTACGCGAGCGCCGCGATTTGCGAGTTCAGGGCGAGGACCGCGTCGATCGACGGGTTCGCCTGGAGCGCGCCGCGGATGCGCGCCTGGACGTCGTTCGGGTTGTTGATGTCGACCTGCAGCGTGGTCGCGTGGCTGAAGCTCTGCTTCGCACCCTTCGCAGCGCTGGTTCTGGCCGATGTTCCCGGCTTCATGGATCACGCACAGCAGGTGCGCCTTGCCCGCGTCCTTCAGCCGCTGTCCCGCGCCGTGCCCGGCGAGTCCTTCGCTCTGCCCGACGTGCGCGATGGCGCCGAACGCCACGCTGGAGTCCTCGCCCGAGTTGATCGTGACAACCGGGATGCCGGCCTTGACCGCATTCTGCACCGACGTCTGCAGTGCTTGCGGATTCGCCATCGAGACCACCAGCCCGCCGACCCTCTGGGCGACGGCGTTGTCGATCAGCTTGGCCTGGGAGACGGGATCGCCGTCGGAGTAGTAGGTCACGCTGACGTCCAGGTCCTTCCCTGCCTGCAAGGCGCCGTTCTGCACCACGTTCCAGAACGCACCCCCCAGGCTGCCGTGCGTGACGACCGCGACCTTCAGCTTCCCACCGCTCGGACCCGGCACGTCGGCGGCGGTGCGCTGCTCCGCCTCCGGGCCGCTGCACGCGGTGAGAACCAGGGCGGCCAACGCGGCGACACCGGCCAGACGCATCTTGAACGATTGCACAGTCACTCCTTCGGAACCATGAAAATGTTTTTGGCGTCAGGAAATCGGCCGCGCGGAATGTCGAACGTGGCAAATCAACGATCGGCGCGGTCCGCAAGGGCGCTCTATCTTCTAGCCTCCGTCGCAGCCGGAGTCAAGGGATTGCACGTCCTCACCGTCCACAGGAACGTTCCTGGCGCACCGATCCCATTGGCGGTGCGAAATTCACGGCCCCAGGTGGGCCGCGTTCGCAATCGTGCGGCAGAATCCCGATTCCCAGGAGCTCAAGGCCCCACTTGCGACACAGCGAGCCCTCCTGATGTCCAACCACCGACAATGATCAGCAAGCTGACCACAGCAAGAATAAACTGGCTCCCCGGTGACCCTCAGCTGCTGCGCCGTCGCCCTCTTCTTGGTCGGGTCGTCCTGGCACGCAGAAGCCGTGGTCGGGTCACACGGCGCTACGCCGGCCGATGGCGATGGGTACCCGTCATGTTCGTCAAGCAGTCGATCGAAGATCCGCTTCGCCGTGTGTCGCTGCTTCCGCGGCGCGTCGAGGTCCGAGCGCACCCATTCGTCGATCACCATTCGGTACGCGTCAAGCCGTGAGCCGCGTTTGGGCGGTTGCTTTCTCTCCTTCGGCCATGCAGATTCCAGCGCCGCTGTCACGGTTCGGAAGCCGACGCCGTGCTTGCGCTGCAGCGCGCGGTCGGACATCCCAGATCGGGCATCCCGTCGGATCGCCGCGTACAGGTCGACCCGGAAACGCGGCTGCGTCATCGTGGCACTCCTGACGTGAGCACGCCGTGGGCACGACTTTCGGCACCGGGCCACCGCCCGGGAACGGTGACCGCATGCGACCACAGCCCGGAATCACTGGCCCTACCGAGGCGCCTGGTCATGTGCTGCGCAGGGCTTCGGTGGGCGGTACTGAGTCGGCCCGGAGTGCGGGGTACGACCGACGACGGAGCCGATGAGCAGCGAGTAGGCCGGGTCGAGTCCCACTGAAGCCCAGGTCAGTACGACGGGCCGGCCTTGCGTGGTGACGAAGACGTCGGTGACGAGCACGCCCGGGATCAGGCCTGTGATGCCGCCGACGACATCAACCTCGACACCACCTGTCCACCCCGTGTCCCTGGCGCGACGAAGATCTGCTTGCGCGGTGCCTGATCGGTCTTCCCGCAACACCTCGCGGGCCCCTCAGTGTTCGCTGCTGAAGAACCGTAGCAACAGCGGGCCGACGATCTGTGGGTCGACGACGTGATCCGGCCCCTCGAGGGTCTCCCGTTGAACGTGGGGTAGTAGGTCTGCAAGCTCGTCGGCCGCGCGGTCGAAGAAGTCCGAGGGCAGGCCTGCCATGTAGGGGACCGTGATCGGTCCTCCGGTGGTGATCAGGACCGGTTGGGTGACCGTTGCCAGTCGATAGGCCGGCAACTGGTAGCGGTTGTGGAAGAGGCTGTCGTGGACCAGCGTGGGCGCGAGGGCGACCGAATCCGCCCAATGCGCCGTCTGCTTGCCTGCCGCTTTCCTGGCCGCGATGTTGTCGTCGGAGGCGCCGGTCATGCGCATGAACAGTTCGAGAACCTCCTCGTCTCGCCCGGCGTCGAAGGCGCGTCGGGTGTCCGCGACGTACTCCTCGAATCGCGGGCGTATGTCGTCCCCGACCGCGTAGGGCACCTCCCAGACGGCGATCGTGTCGATGGCTGACCCGGCCGCGGCGGCCTCCAGCGCCAACGCGCCACCAGAGGACGCCCCGAACAGGTGTGCCGAGCCACCAGCCTCCGCGATCAACGCATCCAGGTCCTCGATCTCCCGCTCCACGGCGTAGGGCTCGGTGAAGCCGCTCGCGCCGCGTCCCCGACGGGCATAGTTGTAAACCGTGAAGTGCTCGGCGAGAGCAGGTACCAAGGGAGCGTTCTCGGCTCCGTCGTCCTGTGCGCCGCCTACCAGGACGACAGCCGGGCCGCTTCCCTTCCGGTCGTAGGCGATGGTGGTGCCATCGTTTGATGTCACGCGAAAGGCCATCTCGTTCATCTCACATCTCCGTTCGAGAGGTTTGTCTCAGCGCCTGAGCAGCGTGCCGACGACGGCCTCGGTGCGCGACCACCGCGCCCTTGCGATCACGGCCGCCACGACGAGAAGGGCGAGCGGCAGCCAAGGGCTCTGCTCGAGCACGAACTGATCGGTGATGACAGCACCGGTCAGCAATGCCGCCAACCCGAGACTGGCCAGGCCCGCCAGAGCCGGGATCAGAAGTCCAACCCCTCCCGCGACCTCCAGCGCTCCGACCAGGTACCGGAGCCACTGGCCAGCCCCGATGTCGGCGAACATGCCCACCATGACCGGGTCGCCGGCGAGCTTCGAGATTCCGCCGCCGGCGATTATCGCCGCCAGGACGACTTGCAGAATCCAGACCCCGATGCTGCTCGCCCGCCCGGGCGTGTGCGCAACGGTTTCCGAGTTGTTCTTGGGGATGGTGCTCATGCGTCTCTCCTTGTCGTGTCCGGGCCTGGTACCGGTGATGGCGTTGGCCGGGTTGTCCGGGTTGATTTCGACCAAGTGCTCGCGGTAGCGGCATCTACTTCTTGTTGCGGTAGAGGACCATGGTGATGGGACCGAACACCGCGACGAGAAGTACGGACGAGACGAGCACCCAGCCGATTTCCCCGGCGGGCACCGAGCCGTGCATCAGGCCGCGTACCACGGTCGCCAGGTGGGTGATCGGGTTGACCTCGACGACCGCCTGCATCCACCCGGGCATCGTCTTCGGGTCCACGAAGATGTTGCTCACGAACGTCAGCGGGAACATCACCATCATGCTGACCCCCGCCACCGAGTTCGGCGTGCGCAGGATCAGGCTGAGCATCGTCCACAGCCACGACAGGCAGAACGAGAACACCAGCAGCAGCACCACCGAGAGCACCACCCCGACGGCGCCACCCTCCGGCCGGAACCCCAGGACCAGGCCGAGCGTGATCACGATCGCCGACCCGATCGAGTAGCGCACCAAATCGCCGAGCAGAGCACCGACCAGCGGGGATGGTCGCCACACCGGAAGTGACCTGAACCTGTCGAACACCCCCTTCTGGATGTCGGTGTTCAGCGTAATGCCGGTGTTCATGGTGATCATGACGTTCGCCTGCACCAGGATGCCCGGCAGCAGGAACTGCAGGTACTCCTGAGTCGACCCGGCGAGCGCGCCACCGAACAGGTAGGTGAACATCAGCGTGAACATGATCGGGAACATGGTCACGTCGACGAGCTGCTCCGGAACGTGCTTGATCTTCAGCAAAGCGCGCCAGCCGAATGTCAACGAGGTGAGCACCGGACCGGGGCTGGACGGCCGCTCGCCGGCCAACAGCACACTGCGCAGCGCGTCCTCGGTGACCGGCGCCGACGCCTGCTCTGCGAACGTGGCATTCATGCGGCATCCTCCTCGGGTGTCTCCTCGGCGCCGTGTCCGGTCAGGGCGAGGAACACCTCGTCCAGGCTCGGCTGACCGAGCGCGAACTCGGTGACGTCGATGCCGCTGCGGGACAGCTCGGCCAGGGAACGGGCGACCCGCTCGGGGTCGGAGATCCGCGCGGACAGCGCGGCCGGGTCAGCGGACGGCTCGACCGGCACCTCGAGGACGCCGGCGAGGACCCGTTCGGCCTCGGCCCGCTGCTCGGGCGCACGTAGCCGTACGTGCAGCGAGCCGGCGCCGACCGATGCCTTGAGCTCGCCGCTCGAGCCCTCGGCGATCACCTTCCCGTGGTCGATCACCGCTATCCGATCGGCCAGCTGGTCGGCCTCGTCGAGGTACTGCGTGGTCAGCAACACGGTGGCGCCCTCGGCCACCATGCCCCTGACGATCTCCCAGACCTGGTTCCTGCTGCGCGGGTCGAGCCCGGTCGTGGGCTCGTCGAGGAAGATCAGTTCGGGGGTGACGACCAGGCTCGCCGCGATGTCGATGCGCCGGCGCATCCCGCCGGAGTACTTCTTCACCTGCCGATCGGCCGCCTCGGCAAGACCGAACGCGTCGAGCAGGTCGGTCGCCCGCTCCCTGCCTCGGCGGCGTGAGTAGCCGAGCAGTCTGGCGAGCAGCAACAGGTTCTCGACCCCGGTGAGGTCCTCGTCGACCGACGCGAACTGCCCGGTGAGGCCCACCCTGCTTCGCACCGCCTGGGCGTCACGCACGACGTCGTAGCCGAGCACCCGCGCCTCTCCGGCGTCGGGGCGCAGGAGCGTGGCCAGCATCCGGATCGTCGTGGTTTTGCCCGCCCCGTTCGGACCGAGCACGCCGTACACGCCACCGGCGCTCACAGCCAGATCCACACCGGCGACCGCGTGTGTCTTGCCGAAGCTCTTCTTCAACCCTCTCGTCTCGATCGCGAGCGTTCCCATGGGTTCGAGTCCTTCTCTCGGTGTTGCGAACGGATTGGTTGAGCTAGTCAAGTTTGACTACTTGGTCAGTAGTACGCGAGAAGGAAACGCCTAGTCAAGGTTGATTAGAAGCGCATCTTGAGGGGATCGTGGACCGTTCGCCACGAACCCGGATCATCGGCCATGGTGTAGGCGCCCTCAGACAGTCGTCTGCTCAGGCTCTTCGCCCACGCCAGTTCGGTGCGTGCATGTCCCGCCCACAGTTCGGCCTGCTCGCGGACGTGTTCGGGAATGTCGGGGTTCGGGTTCTCCCACCCCTTGGCCTGCTCTACGAGCTCCGCTTCCAGGCGCGCGACCCGCTCGTTAACGTGCGCGATGGCATCTGTCCTGGTCAGCATGGGCAACATGGCGATGGCCGCGTCGAGCATGGTGGGGTCGTGGGTGCGCCGCAGACCGTCGCGGACCAGTTCGACTATCTCGTCACGTCCCCGAGCTGTCGCGCGGTACAAAACGCGCTCCGGCCCGGAGTTGCCCGGCTCGGCGTGTTCGGTGAGGAGGCCATCAGCCGCCGCCTTCTTCAGCGCGTGATAAATCGAGCCGGGCTTGATCTTGGCCCAAATCTCCGCACCCCAGCTCTGCAGTTCGGACCGCACCTGGTAGCCATGCGCGCCGCCGGAGAGGTGCACGATACCGAGTACCAGGAGCTTCGTCGCCGACATACGCCCACCTCCGCTCAACCCTCCCGTCTCGATCGCGAGCTTGCCCATGGGTTCGCGTCCTTCTCTCGGTGTTGCGAACGGTTTGGTTGAGCACTAGTCAAGTTTGTGTACTTGGCCAGAGTGCACGAGGAGAGACGCCTAGTCAAGGTTGATTAGGGGCGCATCTTGAGGGGATCGTGGACCGTTCGCCACGAACCCGGATCATCGGCCATGGTGTAGGCGCCCTCAGACAGTCGTTTGCTCAGGCTCTTCGCCCACTCCAGTTCGGTGCGTGCGTGTCCCTCCTCGACCGGTTCCCCGGCAGCTACCCGGCCAGCGAAAAGGAATACTGGACCTGCTGGCGTACAACGCCGAACTCGGTGCCGACTGCCGGGCACACAGCGGCCCGGTCTTCGACCACGCCGACACCCTCAGCGCCGTGCGCGACCTCGACGCCATCCGCGCCGCCCTCGGCGAAGACAAGCTCAGCTTCTACGGCGCCTCCTACGGCACCCAGGTCGGACAGCAGTGCGCCGAGCTGTTCCCCACCCACCTGCGCGCCATGACCATCGACTCCAACATGGACCACAGCATGACCTCCGCCGCGCGTTACTTCGCAACGGCCACGGCGGACCTCGAAGGGGCGTTCAACGCCTTCGCGGACTGGTGCGCCCGTACCGCGAACTGCGCGCTGTACGGCCACTGGCCAAGTTCGCTGCGATTCGCGCAGAATCACCGTTTCGGCCGAGCGCTAAGCACCTACCAGCAGTAAGTCGCCGAACTCCGGACAGGTACCCACCGCACCGAGGCCTCGCTGGTGGGATCTCCGGCGTCGGTCACCCAGTCTTGTCGGTAGGCGGTCTCATACTGGCGCTGCTACTTCCCGCAGCGTCCGAGACGACTGTCCGGGCGGGGAGGCCCTGTGACCATCTTGAACGCTTCGCCGGGCCAGTCACCGCACTGGTGGTGGCAGGCCATCGCCAGTGATTGGGCGGCATTTTTGCAGCCCCAAGACCTGATTCGCGAGCTGTATTCCGCGTTGCTGGCCGCACTCGAGGAACTGAGCACGCGCGGGCCCAGGTCGACGCTCGCCGAGGTCGGCGAACGGCTACGCGCGGTCGGGTACCACGATCCGCTCACCGACGCGGAGCTGGTGACCTGCTGAACCAACTTGCGGTGTAGGAGTTCGCGGCACCGTTTCGCGACTTCACCGCTCCGCTGCGTCGTCCTGCTCTCCGACGTTCTCGGTCTGTCGATGCCGACTGTCGCCATCAAGGGAACCGGCGGTGCCCGGGGCGACCGAGGCGACGGTGTTCGTCCCTTCTTCAGCGACGACGCCCCCGAGGTCGAACTCGGCGGCGACATCGCCCACGGCGCGGCCGGCCTCCCCTGCTACGTCTCGGGCCAGGTACGCGACACCGACGGGCATCCGATCGCCGGGGCGCGCATCGATGTGTGGGAGGCCGACGAGGACGGCTTCTACGACGTCCAGTATTCCGACGACCGCTCGGTCGGCCGCGGACGGCTGCGCGCCGGAGCCGACGGCGGATACTGGTTCTGGTCGGTGCTGCCGGCGCCGTACCCGATCCCGCACGACGGCCCGGCCGGCGACCTGCTGCGAATGCAGAATCATCACCTGCGCCGATTGGACCTCGCCTGTGCTCAAATCCACCGCCTGGCACTCGAAAACGATCAGCTCCGCGACGCGGCCCACGCCATGACACGCGTCGCCACACTCGAACACAGGTAAATCATGAACTGATCACGACCGCGACCGGGACCCCCGCCAACCCCGATACGTGGCGGTGGGTCACCCTGGCCCGAGGTCGCCGGGCAACGAGCCCGACAGACCAACGCGGCTTAAGACTGCAGCCAATGACTCGCGCAACTCGTCCTGCGCTTGAGTGGAGAGGCCGTCAAGAAGCTCGGCTTCCATCCGACGGACATCGCGGCGCACGGCGCGGACCAGTGCATCCCCCTGCTCGGTGAGCCGCACCGTGCGTCGGCGGCGATCCGACTCGTCGGTCTCGCGGCTGACCAGGCCGCGGTCGCCGAGGGTGTCGAGGTGGCCGATCAGGCGGGTGGGATCGCGGCGGCTGCGATGAGCGAGCTCCTTCTGCGTCAGCCCGGTCTCGCCCAGCAGCTGACTCAAGATCACGTACTCCCACATGGTGACCCCGTGGGCCTCCAGGATCGGAGCCTCCCTCTCGACGACGACACTCAGCAACCGACTGAGGAGCGCGCCGAGTTCGTGACCCTGATCGTCGCCTGTTGCCGCCATTAATACACCGCCGTAGACTATCTACCATGACCAATGAAACTGCTTCTCCGGGCACGCCCGGTCGCATCGACCATGACACCACGCCCGCCGCAGCGCGCTTCGGGATGGTTGTGCTCTACGTCCGGGATCTGGAGCGCTCGATCGCGTTCTACCGGCTCCTCGGGCTCGACGTGTCCGACCCCCATCCCGAGCGCCCGGTCGCGTTCTACAACGAGGGCGGCACCACGATGATGATCATCACCACCGACCTCGTCGCGCGGCGCTTCGATTCCGCCTGGGTCCGCCCTGACCAGGGTGGCTACCAGCAAGTCGTCGAATTCTTCGTGGACGGTGACGCGGCCGTCGATGCCGCGTGGCAACGCCTCACCGACGCCGGCCACCCGGGCACCACGGCTCCCGGCCACCTCATCGGTCCGTACGCGGCCATGGTGCAGGACCCCGACGGCAACGTCGTGCTCATCACCAACGACAACGCCTGACGACCCCTCGCAGGAGAAGCAGCATGAGCAGCACCATCCTCGTCACCGGCGCGTCGAGCGGTTTCGGCGCCCTCACCGTCCGAGGGCTCGCGGACGCCGGCCACCGCGTGTACGCGGCCATGCGCGGCACGAAGGAGCACAACAAGGCCACGGTGGCGGACCTCGACGGCTACGCACGGGACAGGCGCGTCGACCTGCACGCCGTCGAACTGGACGTCACCTCGACGGCTCCGCGGATGCGGCGGTCGCCGAGGTCCTCGCCGCGGTCGGCGGCCTGGACACGGTCGTGCACAACGCCGGGCACATGACGTGGGGCCCCGCCGAGGCGTTCACGCCCGAGCAGTACCTCGACCTCTACAACATGAACGTCGTCGGCGCCCAGCGACTCAACCGCGCCGCACTGCCGCACCTGCGCGCACAGGGCAGCGGCCTGCTTGTCTGAGTCGGCAGCTCCAGCACGCACTCCGGCGCCTCGCCCTACTTCGGCCCGTACTTCGCGTCGAAGGCCGCGATGGATTCCCTCACCGTCACCTACGCCGCCGAAGTCGTCAAGTACGGCATCGACTCCGCGCTGGTCATCCCCGGCGCGTACACGAGCGGGACGAACCACTTCGCCCACGCCACCCACCCCGCGGACGAACAGGTCGGGGCGGTCTACGAGAAGGTCTACGGCCCACTCATAGACGAATTCACCCAACGCCTCGCGGACTACGTCCCCGTCGACGCCGACGCCGGCAAAGTCGCTGATGCGATCGTCGAGATCGTCGGCATGCCCGCCTTCACCCGCCTGCTGCGCACCTACGTCGACCCGTCCCACGACGGCAGCGAAGTCGTGGTCACTGTCGCCGACCGGATCCGCGTCCAATACCTGCGCGAACTCGGGCCGCGCGAACTGCTGACTCCCGGCAGCGACCATTGACCGGCGCTCGAAACCTCTGCAAAGGACGTCCCGCATGTCTCCCGTCACTTCCCGCGTGCTACAAATCGCCGAGGCCGGCAGCACCGACTTCCAACTCCTCGACGTCGAGGTCCCCGACCCAGGCCACGGCCACGTCCGGGTCGTCGTCGAGGCTTGCGGCATCTGTCATTCCGACGCCGTCATGCTCGCCGGACACGTGCCGGGCATGCGGTTCCCCGCCGTCGTGGGCCACGAGCTCGCGGGCCGCGTCGAGTCGATCGGCGACCACGTCGAGGGCTGGCAGGTCGGCGACCGCGTCGCCGTCGGCTGGTGGGCCGGCAGCTGCGGTCACTGCGAAGCCTGCCGCGCCGGCGACGGCAACAACTGCCCCGACCGGCAGGTGCCCGGGCTCTCGTTCCAGGGCGGATACGCCGACTACGTCGTGGTCCCCGCCGTGGGCCTCGCCCGGATCCCGGACGGCCTGACCGCTGCCGAAGCAGCCCCCATGGGCTGCGCCGGCGTCACCGTGTTCGACGCGCTGCGCACGTCTTCCGCTCAGCCCGGCGACCTCGTCGCCGTCCTCGGCATCGGCGGCCTCGGCCACCTCGGCGTGCAGTTCGCCGCCAAGATGGGCTTCCGCGTCGCCGCCATCGCCCGCGGCGCCGACAAAGCGGACCTCGCCCTGCAGCTGGGCGCGGACCGCTACCTCGACTTCCAGGCCGAGAACGTCGCCGAGGTACTCATTCAGCTCGGCGGAGCCAAAGCCATCCTCGCTACCGCCGCCAACGCCGAGGCCATGTCGGTCGCCTTCGAGGGTCTCGGCCGCCGCGGCGAGCTCATCGCCGTCGGCATCTCCGCGGACGCCCTGGCCGTGAGCCCGGTCCAGCTGGTGAACAACATGCGCCGTATCCGCGGGGCCGCCGCCGGCACCTCCCTCGTCGTCGAAGAGACGATGCGGTTCGCCGCGCAGACGGGCGTGCGCGCGTGGACCGAGGAAGCCTCTTTGGAGGACACCCAGAAAGCGTTTGCGAAAATGCTGTCGGGCGAGGCCCGGTTCAAAATTGTCCTCACCACGGGAAACTGACGTTCGGCTTCACCCGGCGCCAGAGCACAATGAAAAATCCACCGAAAAGGAACACCGTGGACGTATCCACCTTGCACACCCTGACCGAAGACCTCGCGGCGTTTCTCTCCGAAATCACCCGGAGCGACCTCGCGCGGCCAGTAGAGGCAACCGGCGGCGACGTAAGCGATCTGTACCGACGACTCATCAACGCGAACACCAGCGTGGCGGCCGCCATTTCGGGCACGGCGATTTCGGGCGGCCAGTGGATCGACCCGATCACCAAGGCCGCATTCGACGGCTCAAGCGATATCCACGGCGGCTGCGGACTCGAGGTGGGCTACCGGCAGACGGCGCACCTCATGGAGAACGCCTTCGAATCCGTGACCGAGGGAGCCCTGCGCGTACGGGGCGAAGGAATACCGGAAATCGATGTCGCGACCCTTTACGAGGACCAGATCAGCAGCACCGTCATCCACACCTGGGATGTCGCCCACGTCCTGGGATTGCCACACCAGCCCGCCCCGGAAATCGCGCAGCGAATGTTGCAGGCCGGCATCCCGCGCGCCGCGCGAACCCCTTCACCCCACGAAGACGCCACAACAGCGCTCGACGTAGCCGGCAGCAGCATTTTCTTCGACTGCGTGCTCAAACTGGCCGGCCGAACGACGTGAAACCCGCGGCCGGCCGCGAGCGAACCGCAGCCACGTTCCAGCGAGCGCGCAGCGCGGAGCAGCGGGAGGAGCGGCGCCGCACGATCCTCGGGATGCTCGACGAGATGCCGGTGGCCGAGGTGACCCTCAACGAGCTCAGCCGCCGGGTCGGGCTGGCCAAGTCGAACGTGCTGCGCTACTTCGAATCCCGCGAAGCCGTGCTGCTCGAACTGCTGGACCGCGCGCTCGGGACCTGGCTCGCCGAGGTGGCGGTGGAGCTGGCCGGCGGCGTCGATCCGAGCCGCAACGTGTCCGTGGATGTCGCGGTGCGCTTCAAGCGTTCCGCGCTCGCGGGGCTCGACGAGATGGCCGAGCTCGTCCGCCGGTACGTACCCGAGACCGGGGAGGAGGCCAAGTCGGCGTGCTTCCTGGCGATGATCCTGACCGGTGGCCTGTGGACGCAGGGCCGACCCTCGGCCAGCATGCTCGCCGCCTACGAGCAGGACCCGGCATCGGCCGAGTTCCGCGTGGAGCTGCACCGGCCTTGGAGCATGGCCTCGCCACGCTGATCGCGGGAGCTGTCACGCGGAACAGCTGACCCGGCCGACCGTGACGCAAAGCCGAGCTTCCATCGAGTCACGATCCGCGGCCTCGGATCGAGCGGTCAGCTGCCGGTGACCTCGGTCCAGGTGGGACGATCGCGGAGCGGCGCCTCCGGCGTGTCCGCGTCTCACCCGTGACCTGATCGGGCAGTTTGTTCGTTGTCCGAGCCCGTTCGCGCGGAGGACACCTCAGTGACCGGGAACCACCCGAGTTCTCCGTCGAGACCGGTGCCCGCGCGGATCGCTGGGATCGCGAACGGCTCAATCGGAGGTCAGGCCGCAGAGCCTCGTCATTAGGGCGCCGCGCTTTCTCGTCAGGGTGTCGTGACCAGCGCAAACAGCTAGGTTGAGGGGAAAGCTTGAGAGTGAAGGTGTTCTGCGGGATCGACTGGGCCGAGAGCCACCACGACGTCGCCCTGGTCGACGCCGAAGGGGCTCTGGTGGCCAAGCGCCGGATCGACGACTCGGCCGACGGCTTCGCTGAACTGCTGGCCATGCTCGCCGACGCCGGCGACACAACGACCGACCCGATCCCGGTGGCGATCGAGACCCCGCGCGGCCTGCTGGTCGCCGGCCTGCGCCAGACCGGGCGACGGGTCTACTCGATCAACCCGATGGCGGTGGCCCGCTATCGCGAGCGACACAGCGTCTCGCGCAAGAAGTCCGACCACGTCGATGCGATGACCTTGGCCAACATCCTGCGCACCGACGCCCACGCGCACCGGCCACTGCCTGCCGACAGCGAACTGGTCCAGGCCGTCGCGGTGCTGTCCCGCGCGACCCAGGACGCCATCTGGCGGCGATCCCGCGCCACCCAGGAGCTCCGCGCAGTGCTGCGCGAGTACTACCCCGGCTTCCTCGCCGCATTCGCCAAAGGCAGCGCCACCAACCTCGCGAGTGCAGAAGCACCCGGACCACGCGATCATAACCAGCTTCCCCGGGACTGGCCGATCTGTCCGGCGCGCGCGTCCTGGGCGAGATCGGCGACGATCGTGCACGCTTCACCGACGCCCGATCCCTCAAGGCCTACGCCGGATCAGCACCGGTCACCCGCGCCTCGGGCCGCAGCATCTCCATCACCCGCCGCACTGTGAAGAACGACCGTCTCAACGCTGCCGGCTTCGTCTGGGCCTTCGCCAGCATCGGCCGAGCCGGCGCACCACGCGACCACTACCACCGCCGCCGAGCACACGGCGACCGGCACGCCGCCGCCCTGCGACACCTGTTCAACCGCTTCCTCGGACAGCTCCACCACTGCCTTCAGACCGGCCAAACCTACGACCCAGCCAAGGCCTTCGACCCCGCACTCTGCACACCAACCG
The DNA here is from genome assembly GCF_053600695.1 of Amycolatopsis sp. NPDC005003. Taxonomy (NCBI): domain Bacteria; kingdom Bacillati; phylum Actinomycetota; class Actinomycetes; order Pseudonocardiales; family Pseudonocardiaceae; genus Amycolatopsis; species Amycolatopsis sp. NPDC005003. The sequence goes on from NZ_JBSGAI010000008.1 coordinate 206,561, forward strand.
CGGCCGCGGCTTGACAGTTAGCAGGATCGGAGGTCTATCAGCACCTGTCCCAGCCGGCCGGTTCAGGGCAGCTGGATCGACTTCAGCTCATAGAACTCCTCGATTCCGTGTCTGCCCAGTTCGCGGCCGTTGCCCGACTGTTTGAACCCGCCGAAGGGCGCGGCGACGTTGAAATCGGCGCCGTTGACGTCGATCTGACCGGTTCTGATCCGGCGGGCGACGGCGACGGCCTCCTCGGTGGTTGCCGCCCACACCCCGCCGTGCAGTCCGTAGATCGAGTCGTTGGCGATGGCGACGGCTTCGTCGACGGTGTCGTAGGCGTGGATGACCAGAACGGGCCCGAAGATCTCCTCACGTGCGATGGTCATGTCGGGGGTGACGTCGGAGAACACGGTGGCGCGCGCATAGGCGCCGTGGCGCGCGTCAGCCGGTCGCCCTGGGCCGCCGTGGACAAGCCGGGCTCCCTGGGCCAAGCCCTGGGCGATGTAGCTCTGCACGGTGTCGAACTGCCGCTTGCTGATCAGGGGCCCCAGGGTCGGTTCGACGGCCGCGGCCTGGTCGGCGGCGATGCGTTCGGCCGCCACCAGCAGGGGGCGCGGGACCAGCAGGCGTGTCCAGGCGTTGCAGCACTGCCCGGAGTTGGTCATGCAGTAGTCGACGCTGTGGCGCACAGCGCGGTCGAGGTCCGCGCCGGGCAACACGATGCTGGCCGACTTCCCGCCCAGCTCCAGGGCGACTCGCTTGACGGTGGGAGCCGCGGCCTGCGCGACGATGCTGCCGGCGCGGGTCGAACCGGTGAAGGACACCATGTCCACGGCGGGATGGCCGGCCAGCGCCTGCCCTACCGCCACTCCGGTGCCCGGGACGAGGTTGAACACCCCGGCGGGCAGCCCGGCGTCGTGGAGCAGCTCGGTGAACCGGTAACTCGACAACGGTGTCAGCTCCGAGGGCTTGGCCACGACCGTGCATCCCGCGGCGATGGCCGGGATGACCTTGGCGACCAGCTGGTAGAGGGGGTAGTTCCACGGCAGGATCGCCGCGACCACCCCGACGGGTTCCTTGACCACCAGCGACGAACCGATGACCTCGTCGTCCTGCGCCGCGCCTTCCTCCGCGACGCGCGCGATGTCGGCGATGATCGCCAGCGGGGTGCCGACGTGCTCCTGGCGGGCGAAATCCAGCGGTGAGCCCATCTCGAGATGGATGAGCTGCGCGAGTTCGCCGGCGGCGGCCGTGCACAGCGTGTGCAGGGTGCGCAGGATCTCGCCGCGTTGGCGCGGACTCGACCGCGACCAGGTGTCGTACGCGGTCACGGCCGCCGACACCGCGGTGTCGACCTCGGCCGGGCCGCACGACGGCACGACGGCCACGACCTCCCCGGTCGACGGGCTCACGACCTCGCTACGCGCGGTCGTAGCCGGGCTGACCCACTGACCGTCGACGTAGATGCGGTCGTGGACGCGTACGGCCGGGGGATAGCCGACCTGTGAGTGGTTCATCGGGTGAACACCGTCTTTCCGCTAATTAGCTGTAGATCACGGGATGACCAGGACCTTGCCCATGACGTCGCCGCGTTCCAGTCGCCGCAGCCCTTCCTCGGCTTCCGACAACGCGACTCGGGAGTCGATGACGGGCTTGATGGCGTTGCTCTCGACGAACCGCAGCAGCCGTCGCAGCTCGTCGCGGGTGCCCATGGTCGACCCCAGCACCCGCAGTTGCAGGAAGAACACCCGGTTCAGGTCGGCCGAGGGCGCCGGTCCGGTGGTCGCACCGCACGTCACCACCGCACCACCGGGTTTGAGCGAGCGAAGTGAGTGCTGCCAGGTCGCGGCGCCCACGTTGTCGATGACCGCGTCGACCTTCTCGGGCAGCCTGGCGTCCGGCTCGAAGGCCTGGTCGGCGCCGAGAGCGATCGCCGCGTCCCGTTTCTCCGCGCTGCGGCTGGTGATCCAGACCCGGATGCCCGCGGCCCTGGCCAGCACGACGCACGCCGTGGACACGCCGCCACCGGCACCCTGGACGAGCACGGTGGAGCCGGGAGGCAGCTGTGCCTTCACGAACAGCATCCGGTAGGCGGTCAGCCACGCGGTCGGCATGCACGCGGCGTCCTCGAAGCTCATCGACGCGGGCTTGGGAACCAGGTTGCGGCGCGGCACACTGATCCGCTCGGCCAGTGTGCCGTCATGGACCTCCGACAACAGCGACCGTTTCGGGTCCAGTGTGTCGTCGCCGGACCAGTCCGGTGCGCACACCACCGAGTGCACCACCACCTCGTTGCCGTCCTCGTCAACGCCGGCGGCGTCGCCGCCCAGGATCATCGGCAGCTGCTCGGGCTTGAGTCCGACCCCCCGCAACGACCACAGGTCGTGGTGGTTGAGCGCGGCCGCCTTCACCGTCACCGTGCACCACCCGTCGCGGCGGGCCGGCTCCGGGCGCTCACCCACCGTCAGGCCGGCCAGGGGGGCGTCGGGATTGATCGACGATACGTAGGCCGCGAGCATGGATTCCCTTCCAGGTCGAGTTGATCTCACGCATGTCCGTCAGCGGGTTGGGCCGTGAGGACGATCAGGGCGTCGACAGCGTGGGCGCTGCCGTCCGGCGCGCAAATGATCGGGTTGATGTCTATTTCGCTCACCCGAGTCTGGTCGTGCGCCACCGCCGCCATGGCCTGCAACGCCGCGGCGACCGGTGTGTGCCAGCGTTCGAGTCCGGCGGCGCGAATCACGGAGCGCATCAACTCGGGCGACAGCGGACCGGCGAAGGCGAGTGGCTCGGTTCTTTCGACGTCGGCGCCACCTCGACCGAGCGCGAACGTGGGTCCCCACGTCGGATCACGCACCATCCCGCAGAACGCCTCGAGACCCGGGGGCACCTGCTCGGCCACGAGGACCCGCCCGCCCAGCTTCGTGGCGGCATCGCGGACCGCCTCGGCGGTGTGCAGGTCGAGGACGACCCCGCCCTCGCGTGCCTTGTGCGCCGGGCCGTCTTTTTTGACCACGACCGGGAACCCGAGGTCGCGAGCCGCTTCGACGGCCTCGTCCGGCGACCCGGCGCGAACCCGTCGAGCGAACGTGACCCCCGCCTGCTCCAACGCCATGGCGGAGTCGAACTCGGGCAACGGACCATCGGGTCGAGCGGCGAACTGTTCGGCCGTGCCTGCCGGCAGCGCCGCCAGCACGGCCTGGGTTGGGTGTGCACTCACCGCGTGCCAGCGCGTCGCCGTGGCTATCGCGGTGAGACCCGAGCCGATTCCCTTGAGCAGGCAGACATTGTGGGCGGCGGCGTAGCGGGCCAGTTCGTCAGGTGGATCGGTGTGGTGAACCGTGGTGACGGCGGTGAAGGTGTTCGTCCGTCGTCCCGCCTCCGCCAGTGTTTCGACGACGGCGGCACACCATGCCTGCTCGCCGGCACCGCGGTGGCGTGACAGGTCGACCTGCGCGAGCAGGATGTCGTAGGCGCCGGCGTCGGCCAGTGCTTCGATCGAGGTCGAGAAAGCGGCCACCGGCTCGGCGATGGCCCACGGGTCGACGGGGTTGCTCAGTGGCAGCAGCGGCAGTGCCGCACCCAGCCGGTCTCGCGTGTGGGGCGGCAACTCCGGGAACGACAGACCGGCACGCTCGGCGTGGTCGCCGAGCAGGGCCGCCTCGGCACCGGACTCCGTGACCGCGCCGATCCGGGTTCCGCGTGGACGTGGCACGGTGGCGAACACCTGGACCAGCTCGATCATGTCCGGTAGGTCGTCGACCTGAACGGCGCCGTGGGAGCGCAGCACCGCGGAGAAAGCCGCGTGCGACCCGACGATCGCACCCGTGTGTGCCAGCGCGGCCCGGCGTGCCTGTTCGCTGCGCCCGATCTTCAGGCAGACAACCGGCTTGTCGGCCTCCGCCGCCGCTCTCAACGCGGCACGGAACGCGTCCGGGCGCCGCACCGTCTCCAGGAAGACCGCGATCACCCGCGTGCCTGGGTCCGCGGCGAAGTAGGCGATCCAGTCGGCCGCGTCCCGGTTGAGCTCCGCGCCACACGACAACACGCCGCGGTAGCCCAGTCGCGGGCCGAGCGCGACGAAGGCGTCGGCGATCGAACCCGACTGACTCACCACGGCCACCGGGCCGGGGGTGAAGGACGGCGGAAGCGTTCCGATCCATGCCGAAGGCAGCCCCGGCGACGCCACACCCATGCAGTTCGGCCCGAGGACGGCCGCGCCGGCGTCCTCCGCGAGACGGCGAAGCTCGGCAATGGTGTCCTGGCCGGCGGTTCCGGACTCGGCGCCGAGCCCTGGCACCACGAACGACCGCACGCCGATCTCCAGCGCGTCGCGCATGACGGACGCGATCGCCGACGGGCCGACCGCCAGCACGGCCAGCTCAGGCGGTGTCCGGAGCGCCGCCATCGAAGGCACGCAGCGCAGGCCGGCGACCTCGGTGCTGGTGGGGTGGACGCCGATGGCATCGCGCGTTCCACGCTGGACGTTGGTGACGAGTGCGACGTTGCGCGCCGACGCGCCGACGAGCGCGATCGACCGAGGTGCCAGGATGGCGCGCAACCCGGCCGTGCGTGGCTGCTCGCCTTCGTGTTCGCCTGGCCGCGTTCCGGAACGGGAAGCGTAGTGCTGTGTGGTCACTGGTGTGAAACCGCCGTGACGAAATCACGGAAGTTCTGCGCGAAGAGATCGATGTCCGCCTGGTCGTGCTGGGCCGACAGCAACCATTGCTCGACCTTGCCCCACGGAGGCAGGAACGCTCCCCCGTTGTGTTGCACGAGCCAGTGCGCGTGACTGTACCGATCGTCCACACCGAGAAAGTCACGGAAGTCGCGGACGGGCTCGGGTTTGAAGGTCACACAACCCTTGGCGCCGACGCTGACGACGTTCCACCGCACCCCGGCGTGGGCGATGGCCTGCTCCATCTGCTCGCGCAGCGACAAGGCGAGCGCGTCGAGTCGTGCATACGTGTGGTCGGTGAGGACCTCGGACAAGGTGGCGCGTGCGGCGGCCATAGCCAGCGGGTTGCCGTTGAAGGTGCCGACTTGCACGTACCTGCCGTCGACGATCGCGGCCATCACCTCGCGGGTGCCGCCGATGGCCGCGACCGCGATGCCGCCGCCGAGGGCCTTGGCCAGGCAGACGATGTCCGGGACGACGCCGTAGCGCCCGGTGGCGCCACTGGGTCCGGTGGTGAACCCGGTCTTGACCTCGTCGAAGGTCAGGAGAGCGCCGTGTTTGTGCAACAGGTCGCGCAGGCCCGCCAGATAACCCGGATCCGGGGGAATGATGCCCGCGTTCATCATCACCGGCTCGACGATCATGCCCGCGATCCGGCCCTCGTGTTCGGCGAGGGCACGCTCGACAGCCGCCAGGTCGTTGAACGGGACGATGACGGCGAGATCCGCGATGACCCGGGGAATCCCGCCGTTGGCGATGACCCGGTTGGGGTGCTCACGGCCGCCGATCTCGGCGGCGTCGGGCATGACCGAAACCTGCACCGCATCGTGGTGGCCGTGGTAGCCGCCCTCGACCTTGAGGAACAGGTCGCGCCCCGTGACGGTGCGCATCAGGTGGATGGCGTCCATCGTGGACTCGGTGCCGGAGTTGCCGAAACGCCACAACGGCAGGTCGAAACGGCGGGCCAGTTCCCCAGCCACCCAGATGGCGTCCTCCGTCGGCTGCGCGAAATGCGTCCCACGCCGCACCCGGTCCGAGACCGCCTCGACGATGGCGGGGTGGGCATGGCCGGCGATCGAGGCGCCGTACCCGCCATGCATGTCGACGTACTCGTTGCCGTCGACGTCGTAGACCTTCGAACCCGCGCCGTGGCTCAACCACACGGCCTGCGGCTTCGCGATCTGCCAGCTCGACGTCGCGCCACCGGCCAGCACCTGCTCCGCCTCGCGGACCAGCTCCGCGCTACGCGGCTGGCGCTTCAGGAAGATCTCTTGCTGCTCGGAGATGACCTGATCCACCGCGTCGACGACGTGCGGATCCTGGGGCCTGGACATGGGAACCTACCCTCGACGATGATTTGAATGAACGTTCAGACAAGACTTGCAGGCGCCGGAATGGTCTGTCAAGGGGTGCGGCACCCCTCCACTGAACTGCGACAGGAGGACCCGCGAGCGTCACGAGGTCGATTCGCGTCGGCTCTGGTCCCTGTGGATCGACGCCTGGTCACAGGCCACCCGACACCAGGAGGTCGCCACTCGCGCAGCCCAGGACCAGCGGTGGCGCACCATGATCGCCAGGATCGCCGGGGAGCTGCCGATCACCCGCCGCGACATCGAACGGTTCGCTGTCGGCTTCGCCGCCATCCTGGACGGGCTCATGATCCAGACGGCACTCGACGACCCGAACGTCGACGCCGAGCTCGCCCGCGATCTGGCCATGTCCTACGCCTCCGCCGCCCTGGGGTGGTGACGCCGGCCAGCCCGCACCACTCAGCCGGTCGCGGCGGGATCCGGGTCCTTCGGCGTGCTCGCCACCGGCGGGGAGGCCGTGCGGACCCGGGCGGCGCGGACATATCCGAGGACGCCGAGGGCCAGCAGCACCGCCAGCGTGCCGAGGGTGAAGGACTCGAAGGCGCCCCGGGAGACACCCCACTTCTCCCCGAAGTCGTAGTCGATGCCGAGCAATCCCTCGAGAGTGCCCGGGAACAGCGCCACCCAGGAACCCAGCACGACCCAGCCGGTGGCGACGTAGGCGAGTAGCGAGAAGATGCGATCGGAGACCGGCAGCCGGTACGACGTCGCATCGGCCGGTCGGTGCCGGCGCAGTTTCGCCGCGGCCGGGATCATGAGCAGGTAGGCCATCAGGTAAGTGCTGACGCAGAGGCTCAACGTCACCTTGAACACGGCTCCGGCGGTGCCCGCCACCATGTTCATCGCCGCGACCAGGAACAGCGAAGCGACCAGCCCGGTGAGCACGTTGATCCGCAGCGGGGTGCCGAGCCGCCGGGAGAACACTCCGAAGAAGCCGCCGAAGAAGGCGCCGTCGGCGGCGGCCGTAGCCTGGGTGCGGTCGCTGACGATCATCCAGGCGGAGCCCTGGCCGATCAGCACCAGCACGAACGCCACCGCGGTCACGGTGATCATCACGTCCGCGGCGCCACCGTAGACGGAGTACACGGTGACGATGGCGTCCATCAGCCCGGACACGCCGGTGATCGCCGAACTCGGCAGCACGACGAGGATCGCCGCGATCGGCAGGAGATAGCAGGCGGCCGCGACGGCCGCGGAGCGGGCCAGGGAGACCGGCACGTCGCGGGCGGCGGAGCGCATCTCGCCTCCCGCGCCGTTCCCGGCCTCGAAACCGAGGAACGAGTAGAGCAGCACCGGCACCAGGCCGAGGAAGCCGACGGTGCTGGGCGCGAGGTCGCCGAAGCCGATGCCCTGCACGCCGTGCCGGGCCGCGTAGATGACCGTGGTGCCGACGAAGAACACCAGCATGGTGACCTTGGCGATCGCGCTCACCGTCGGCAGCCACTTGCCGCGCCTGAGGCTGATGATCGCCGAGGAGATGGTGATCCAGATGAAGACCAGCTTGAACAGGTAGTCGGCTACTCCTCCACTGGGCAGGTGCCCGACGAACCTTGTCCAGGTCTCGAAGGCCAGAAAGGCCATCGAACCTCCGATCCACACGGGAACGGTGACCCAGTAGAGGATCGTCGCGACGGCCGCGGCGATCCGTCCGAATGCCGCCTTGACCCACACATAGGGACCTCCCTCATCGGTGTGCAGCGCACCGATCTCCGCGAAGACCATCGCGTACGGGAGCAGAAAGGTGATGGCCAGTACCACGATCCAGGTGATGGTCTGCCCACCGAAGCTCGAGACCTGCCCGAGGACCTCGATCGAGACGACTGCGGCGATGAGCAGGAACACCAGGTCGACGCGACCCAACGTTCGGTGCAGCCTGCCCTGTTGTTCGGCGGCCAGATCGGTGGTGAGTAGCGAGCGCTCTGTCATGGCACCACCCATGTTTGAATGAATGTTCAGTGAGCTCGGACTGTAGGATGGACCGAACGCTCGTGCAAGACCTTGACCTCAAGTTTCAACTGAACCTTCATTCAGTCTTGTCCGGTGTCAATGTCCGATTTAAACTGCATGTTCAGTCAAAGCCCTCTGACCACCGGCCGCGATCGTCGCGACGCGGGCGGCGTCGCCGTTCGGCGCACTTGAACGTGCTGACACCACAACTGGCTGGAGACCTGGATGAGTGAACAAGACAGTTCAGCGCTGCCGCGCCGCGCCGTGTTGGCGGCCGGACTGGTGGTGTCCACGTCCGTGTTGGTGCCCACCGACACGGCTTCAGCCAGAAGCCGGGCGGCCGACACCGTCTTTCTCAACGGGCAGGTGCTGCTCTATCCGGAGCGCGGGAATCTCATGTCCCATGACGTCGCCTGGGCCGGCGCCGTGGCGGTGAAGGATGACCGCATCGCGTTCGTCGGCAGCAGCCGCGACGCGCGACGGTTGATCGGCCCCAGGACCCGGGTGATCGACCTGGACGGCAGGATGTTGATGCCGGGGTTGGGCGAGGGGCACCTCCACAGCGGGGCACGGGGCACGTGCCGGATGGACTACGAGGGCGGGACGGTCGAGGCGGTGCTGGCCAAGCTCAAGGCCTGCCTGCTCCGCGCCGACCAGGCACCGCATCTCAAGACCAACTACGTGTTGTCCGCGACCCAGTTCAACGTCAACGGAATGCTGCCGCGCGGCACGACGCTGACCCGCCACCACCTCGACCGGCTCGGCAAGAACCCGTCCGAGGACGAGTTCGGCACGGGGACGACCCGGCCGATCGTCGTCGGCGACATGGGCGAGCACCAGCGTTTCACCAACACCAAGGCGATCCGGAACGCGGGCCTCGACGCGAACACCCCCCAGCCGCCGGGCGGCTTCATCGGCCGCGACCCGGACGGATACCCCAACGGCCAGTTCGCCGACTTCTCCGCCGACTGGGGTCCCTTCCCCGACGGAGGGGCCGAGGAGGACGGGGCGCTCGAGGACTACCGGAACGCGAACCGTGTCGGGATCACCTCCATCCAGCACCCCGGCTTCGCGGCGTCGCCCGAGCTGAAGCAGCTGGCCGATGACGGGAAGCTCACCGTACGCGTCAACCAGGCCATCTCGGCCGACGCGGTCCGGGGCGAGAGGGATCCGGCCGTCCTCGACAAGGTCATCGCCGAACTGAACGCCGTGCGCGCCGAGTACGACGGCTACCGCAGCCCGGCGAGCCCCGGCGACATCACGGTCGACACCGTGAAGATCTTCGCCGACGGCGTGGCGGAGTACCCCGGGCAGACCGCGGCGATGATCGAGCCGTACCGGAAGAACATCGGGACACCGCAGAACCCGGTCTTCGTACCGGGTGACCGGCGGGGCGAGGACCCGTCGTGCTCGGACGCGACGCTCGGGTTCGCCAAGCTGGACGAAGCACGCTGGTCTCTCCACGTGCACGCGATCGGGGACCGAGCGGTGCGCGAGGCACTCGACAACATCGCGGCGATCAACGCGCGGAACCCGCGGTGGGACCGCCGCGCGACGATCGCACACAACGAGTTCGTCCGCGACGACGACATCCGGCGGTTCGGCCGGCTCGGGGTCGTGGCGAGCATGTCGCCGGTCTGGTTCGAGCGCAACATGTGGACGATCGACGCGACCGAGGGATACCTCGCCCCCGAGTCGATGGCCGAGATCTACCCCGCCGGCCGCCTGGTCAGGGCGGGCGCGATCCTGGCCATCGGCAACGACTGGCCGGTCACTCCCCCGTGGCAGCCGTGGACGGCGATCGAGCAGGCCACGACCCGGCAAGGACGGGCCGACCCGAAGCGCGCGATCTACGAGGGCCGGCTCGGCGAGCACAACATGGTCACCTTCCCGCAGGCGGTGAAGGCGGCGACGATCGGCGTCGCCTACCAGATGCATCGCGACGACGAGACCGGGTCGATCAGGGAGGGGAAGCTCGCCGACCTGATCGTGCTCGACCACGACCAACGTGGCCTGTTCGACGTGTCCCGCGCCCTCCGGCACGGCGACCCGCACGCTCGCAGCAAGCACATGCAGCTCGTGTTCGACGCGAACGTCGCCGCGACGAAGACGCTGCTGACGATGGTCGGCGGCAAGATCGTGTACACCGACCCGGCATTCGCATCGTAGTCCCTACCCGACACCTCCGGTTCGTCCACTTCGGACGGAAGTCGTTGTTCGACGCGTGATACAGGTCTGCGCCGGCTCCGAAGCAGTCCCGCGAAACCAGCCGGCCGGCGGGGGTCGGTACCGCCGACCGGCAGGTCGGCTACCGCCAGTCGGCAGGGGTCGAAGGGCGTAGATGTGATCTACGATGTTTACCTGTCCATCACGTATTTCGGCATCAAGCAGAGGAGTTGGGACTGTGTTGTCCCCCAAAGCAAAGATCGCTGTGTCAGGACTGCTGGCGACTGCTGCCGTTGCCACCGGTGTGGGAGCGACCCCCGCCGGCGCCGCAACGGAGACCGTCACCGTGACCATCCAGGTCACTCACAACAGCGTTGCGAAGTACCCGTCGGTGATCTACCGCGTCGTGGGTGAGCGCTTTTACCAGTGCTCGGCTGCTTCGCAGGGCACCCCGACCATCGAGATGGTGGCCCCCAAGGGTGCGACGATCCGCCTTGTCTCGACCATGGGGTGCTACAGCGGCGCCTTCGGTGGCACGGCAGACGTGGTGGCCGACGACACCAAGACCGTTCAGGTTTCGCTCTGACCCAGGGCCGGAGACAGCCGGGGTCGGCCCCGCAGGCAACACGTCACCGGGCCCTCCGGTGAGACGGGTTTCGAGATCGAGCCGGCCTTCGAGGATCTGGTTGCCCGACTCGACGCGCCGACCGCCGCGACGAGATTGCCGTTGCGGCAGTCTCGTCGCGACGGTCGGGACGCAGCAGCTCCAGTCCCATCGCCTCGGTCAGCAGCTTGAACTCCTTGCCCGAGCGATCCTGTTGAGACGGTCGGAACCCCTTGTTCAACAACCAAACGACCGCCAAGGCTGATCGCATCACTCTTCGTTCCAACGCAACTGCTACGGCGCCTTCAACTACGGCGGCGCCCGCGCCGAATACAACGGCCAGCTCATCGAGCTCTCGATCTGAGCCCGCGGACCTGGCCAAGCTGGGCGACGGCGACGTTGTCCACCAGGGCAGCGACACCAACAGCCAAGGCCCGGCCAGCAAGGCTCGGGTCGCTCGCAGTTGCCGCAGGGCACCGCGGAACCCGCTCCGGCTGCGGCTCCGCCCCGGCCGGAGCGGCGTGCTCGGCCTCCAGCGCGACCAACGTGGCCAAGTCACCTCGGGCCAGGCACAGTGATCATCTTGGGGAGCACGACGACCGCATACATGCCCCGAAAGCACCGCGCCATGGCGTGGCGAGATCCAGGCAGCTCATGCCCAAGTAGCCGGCGCTCAGGCGTCCGCCGACGTGGACCGAGTGGCGCCGCGCAAGGACTCGTCGATGCGGGCGATCACCGAATCCGTGACCGCGCCGAAGATGGCCCGTTCGGTCACCTCGGCGAGGTGGGTGGCATGCGCGCGAGCGGCCGGGTACTCCTGCTGCGGGAGGACCGCGTAGATCCTGGTCCAGGCGCTGGCGTCCTTCTCCCGCAACTGCGGGTCCAAGGCTTGAATGCCCGCCTTCATCCCGCACATCGCCAGCAGCGAGTCGACGAACAGCCGGTAGTGCAAGACGGTCTGCTCCGGGGAAAGCCCGGTCTCCGCGAGCGTGGACACCAGCAGTTCGACCATCTTCCGCTCGCCCGGCCCGCCGGTGGTCCGGAAGAACGCCAGCGAATAGAAGGCCGGGTGCGCCTCGCAGGACTGCCAGGTCCGGTCGGCGACCGCGCGCAGGACGCCCCGCCAGTCCAGCCCGTCGAGGCCCGGCTCGATGGCCGCGTAGGCGATCCCGATGATCCGGTCCAGGCACGCCAGGACGAGGTCGTCCTTGTCCCGGAAGTACCGGTAGAACGCGGTCGCGTTGACCCCCAGCTCCTCCCCGAGCCGGCGCATGGTCAAGGCCGCGGCGCCTTCCCGTTCGGCCAGCTCGAGCGCCCTGTCGACGATCAAGTCCGCACTGAGCGCGCTCGTGCGGCCGCGCCGGGCCCGTGATCCGTTCGCGCCGCCGGGCTGTCGTTCGGTCATGTCACCTCCCCGTTTCACCGAAGCGCGAATCGTAACACGGTACGTTGTCAACAGTGTTGACAACGCGGTACGGGCGCGCTTCAATTCGAACCCTGGGACGTGGGTCACACCCCGATCCACGGCCAGGAGCCCGCATCCGGCGCCACGCCGCCCGCCGGACGTACGTCTCGGCACAAGTTCCGGACCACGAGGTCCGCACCCCGCCCCAGGAAGGGGCTGCGCGCATGACTCACCACGACGCATCGACGACCGTGTTCCGCAACGGCCGGGTGTTCACCGCCGACGCCGCCCGGAGCTGGGCCGCCGCGGTCGCCGTCGAGAACGGCCGGATCGTGGCCGTCGGCGGGGACGACGCGGTGGCAGACCACCTGTCCCGGGCCGACGAGGTCGTCGATCTCGACGGACGCACGCTGCTGCCCGGCTTCGTGGACGCCCACGCCCACCCCGTCAACGGCGGGCTGGAACGGGCGCGCTGCGATCTCACCGGGGCCCGCTCGGCGGCCGCGTGCCGGGAGATCATCGCCTCCTACGCCCGCTGCCACCCGGACCGGCCCTGGATCCTCGGCGGCGGCTGGTCGATGGACTCGTTCCCCGGCGGCAGGCCGGACCGGCGGCTCCTCGACGAGCTGGTCCCCGGCCGGCCGGTCTTCCTGCCGAACCGGGATCACCATTCCGCCTGGGTGAACACCGCGGCGCTGGACCGGGCAGGGATCGGCCCGGACACGCCGAACCCGGCGGACGGCCGGATCGAGCGTGACGCCGACGGCGTCCCGACCGGCCTGCTCCACGAAGGCGCGATGGACCTGATCGCGCCCTTCCTGCCCGAAGACACCCAGGAGGAGTACGACGAGGGACTGCGGGAAGCCCAGCGGTACCTGCATTCCCTCGGCATCGTGGGCTGGCAGGACGCCCTCGTCCGGGTCGACGGCCCCTCGGGCAAGCCGTCGGTGCACGACGCCTACCTGCGCGCACAGCGGGAAGGGTGGCTGACCGCCCGGGTGTCCGGGGCGCTGTGGTGGGACCGGGCCTGCGCGATCGGGGAAATCGAGGCACAGGTGGCCCGGTTGACCGAGATCCGCAAGGACGCCGAGGCCGAAGGCGACCGGTACCGGGTGCACAGCGTCAAGGTGATGCAGGACGGTGTGATCGAGACGTTCACCGCCGCCATGCTGGAGCCCTACCTCGACCGCTGCGGCCACGCCACCGGCAACCACGGGATCAGCTTCCTCGACCCGGAAACCCTGTGCCGCGCCACCGTTGCCCTGGATGCGGCCGGCTTCGACGTCCACTTCCACGCCCTCGGCGACCGGGCGGTGCGCGACGTCCTCGACGCGATCGCGCAAGCGCGGACGGCCAACGGCTTCTCCGCCGGGCGGCACATGCTCGCCCATCTGGAGGTGGTCCGGCGGGAGGACATCGCCCGCTTCCGGCAGCTGGGCGCGGCGGCCAACCTGCAGGCGCTGTGGGCCCGTCACGAACCGCAGATGGACAAACTCACCATCCCGTTCCTCGGCTCGCGGCGAACGGCCCGGCTGTACCCGTTCGGGGAGCTGCACCGCGACGGCGCCACCCTCGTCATGGGGAGTGACTGGCCGGTCAGCAGCCCGGATCCGATCGCCGGCATCCACGTGGCGGTCAACCGGATCCTCGACGACGCCCCGGCCGGAACCGATCCGCTGGCCCCCCGGCAGAGCCTCTCGCTGCCGGTCGCGGTCGCCGCCTACACCGCCGGGTCGGCCTGGGCCAACCGGGTCGAGCACCTCTCCGGCACCATCCGGCCGGGCATGCGGGGCGACCTCGTCGTCCTCGACCGGGACCTCTTCGACGGCCCGCCGATGCACATCGCCCGGGCACGGGTCGCCCGCACCTACGTGGACGGCCGGCTCGTCCACCAATCCGACTGATCCCCCGAAAAACAGCCCCGGCACACGAAGAGGTACTCATGAACCAGCACCGCCCCGCGCGGCTGGCCGGCACCTGCCTCGCCGGCACCGCCCTGCTCGCCCTGACCGCCTGCAGCGGTTCCGGCTCCCCGGCCTCGGGCGGCGCGGTCTCCGCGATCGCCGCCGGCCAGGCCTCCACCGGGACCGCGACCAAGGACGTCGACACGATCACCTGGTCCGGGGACTACCGCCCGCTGCTCTCCCTCGATCCGGTGAAAGTGGAGGACTATCCGGAAGAGACAGCAATTCCGAACATCTGCGAACCGCTGATCCGGGTCGCGCCCGACTACTCCCGCTCCCCCGGCCTGGCCGAGTCGTACACCTTCGCCGACCCGACGACCCTGGTGCTCAAGCTGCGCCAGGGCGTGAAGTTCTCCGACGGCGCGCCGATGACCGCCGAAGACGCCGCCTACAGCCTCAACCGCAACCTCGACGACAAGGTCGCCTCCAACTACCGCAACAACTTCGCCAAGGTCAAGTCCATCTCCGCCACCGATCCCGCCACGGTGACGATCGCGTTCACCCAGCCGTCGCCGACGTTCCTCGACACCCTGTCCACTTTGGCCGGTGCGGTGGTCGAGAAGAAGTTCGCCGAAGCCAAGAAGGAGGCGTTCGGCAGTCCGGACGCCGGGGTGGTCTGCACCGGCCCGTACAAGTTCACCTCGTACGACGGGTCCACCAAGCTCGTGCTGACCCGTAACGACGACTACTGGGACACCGCGCACAAGGCGCACGCGAAAACGTTCAACTTCGTTTATGCCGCGGACGATTCGGCGCTGGTCAACGGCCTGACCTCGGGGCAGATCCAGGGCGCGTTCAACCTGCCGAGCAACCTGCTCGACCAGCTGCGCCCGGCCACCACCGGACAGGTGTACGTGGGCGAGGAAGGGTCCACCCCGGTGAACCTGGACCTGCTGATGTCGAAGAACACGGGCCCGGGGGCCGACCCGCGGGTCCGGCAGGCGCTCTCCGGCGTCATCGACCGGGAGGCGATCGCGAAAACCATCTTCAAGGGTGTGTCGGACCCGCTGTACAAGATCGTCGGGCCCGGCCTGTGGGGTTATGCGAAGGACGCCTTCAAGGCGGCGTACCAGCAGCAAGTCAAGAAGCCGGACGTGGCCGCCGCGAAGACGTTGGTGCAGCAGGCGAACGCCACCGGCGCCACCCTCACCCTCGGGTACCCGTCGGGCAACCCGCAGCTGGTCCAGCTGGCGACGGTGCTCCAGCAGGAGGCCGCCCAGATCGGGATCACCTTCAACCTGGTCGGTGTGCCCAACCAGCAGTACGGGTCGATGTTCGTCGACCCCGGCGCCCGGGCCCCGTTCGACCTGTTCCTCACCCTGAACTACGTCGAGCTGCCCGAGCCGGCGAACATGGACCAGCTCTCCGGCGGCACCGGCGGCGCGACGAACTTCAGCGGCTACAGCAATCCTGACGTCGACAAGGCCTTGGACCAGGCCGCCCAGACCGCCGACCCGGCCGCGCGTGCCAAGCTCGTCCTCGATGCCGAGACCCACCTCGCGGCCGATCTCCCGTCGATCCCGATCGTCACGCCGCGCGCCATCGTCTTCCAGAGCAACCAGCTCACCGGCGCCCCGCTCACTTTCTCCTACATGACCTCCCCCTGGGCCGCCGCCGTCGGCGGCAAGTAGGCCCCGGAAAACCAGGAGGTGAAATGCTCAGGTTCACGCTGAAACGGCTGGCCGGGCTGGTGGTCACGCTGTTCGTCACGAGCTTCGTCATCTACTCCAGCATCTACGTCTCCCCCGGAAGCCCGGAGTCGGTCATGTTCGGCTCCCGGACCCCGACCCCGGAGACCCGCGCGGCCATCCGCCACCACCTGGGCCTGGACCAGCCGTTCCTCACCCGGTACGCGCGCTGGCTCTCCGACGTGCTGCACGGCGACCTCGGCACGTCGATCGTGTCCCAGCAGCGGGTGACCTCGCTGCTGGCGCACCCGCTGGCCGTCACCTCCGCGCTGGTCTCTTACGCGGCCGTCCTCATCGTCGTCGCCGGGGTCGGGCTCGGGTTGCTGTCGGCGTTGCGGCCCGGCCCGGTGGACGCGCTGGTCGGCTTCGGCGTCTCCGTCGCGACGGCGATCCCCGCCTTCGTGGCCTCCGGCGTCACCGTCTCGGTGTTCGCGGTCGGCCTCGGCTGGTTCCCCAGCTACGGCCTGGCCGACGGCGCCGGCGGCTGGCTGCGCGGCCTCACCCTCCCCGCGGTGAGCCTCGCGGTCATCGCCAGCGGCCTGCTCGCCCGCATCACCCGGGCCGGCGCCCGGGAACAGCTGGCGGCCGACCACGTCCAGACGGCGATCGCCCGGGGACTGTCCCGGCCCCGGCTGATCCGCGGCCACGTGCTGCGCAACACCGCCGGACCGATCATCTCGGTGACGGGCCTGCAGATCGCCGGGCTGCTGGCCGGCGCCGTCGTCGTCGAGCAGGCCTTCGGTCTCGGCGGGGTCGGGCAGGTGCTGCTGAACGCCGTGCAGCAGAAGGACTTCGCGGTGGTCCAGGCGACCTGCCTGCTCCTGGTCGCCGCCTTCGTCCTGATCAACTTCGTCGCCGATCTCCTGGTCGCGCGGCTCGACCCGCGGCTGCGCCGGGCGGTGGTCGCATGAGCGCCCCCGCTGTCACGCTGCCGACCACCGAGGTCGCCGCTACTGGGCGCCGGAAGTCTCTGCGCCTCGGCTTCACGGGCTGGCTCGCCCTCGCGGTCGTCGTGACCGTCGCCCTGGTGGCGTTGTTCGCGCCGCTGCTGGCCCCCGCCGACCCCGATCACGGCGACCTGCTGGCCGCGTTCGCCCCGCCGAGCGGCGCGCACTGGCTGGGCACGGACGCGACCGGCCGGGACATCGCCTCCCGCCTGATCTTCGGGGCGCGGACCAGCCTGCTCGGGCCGGCCGTCATCGTGCTGCTGTCCCTGCTGGTCGGGATCCCGCTGGCGCTGGCGGCCGCCTGGCACGGTGGCGCCGTCGCCTGGCTGATCACGCGGGTGCTCGACATCGTCTTCGCGATCCCCGGGCTGCTGCTGGCCATCCTCACCATCGCCCTGTTCGGGCCCGGGCTCTGGCCGGCCGCGCTGTCGCTGACCATCGCCTACCTGCCTTACGTCGCCCGGCTGACGACGACCGCGGCGGACCACGAGCGGCACCTGCCCTACGTCCACGCGCTCACCATCCAGGGGCAGTCCGTGGTGAAGATCGCCGGCCGGCACCTGCTCCCCAACCTCGCCCCGGTGATCATCGGGCAGGCCACGATCACGTTCGCCTACGCCCTCATCGACCTGGCCTCGCTGTCGTTCCTCGGCCTCGCCGTGCAGGCTCCGACGGCGGACTGGGGTGTCATGCTCAGCGACCGCGACGCGATCCTCCAAGGTCACCCCGGGCAGGTGATCGCCGCCGGCACCCTGGTCGTGGCCACGGTGCTCAGCCTGTTCGTCCTCGGCTCACGCCTGTCCGGCGAGAGCGTCCGCCCCCGCCGGAAACGGCTCCTCTCGGCAGGTGCGCGATGACCGAACCGCTGCTGTGCTTGGAAGACCTGCGCCTGGACATCCTCGGCGACGACGGCACCGACCGGCCGATCCTGCACGGCATCGACCTGGCGGTCCGGCCCGGCGAGGCGGTCGGGATCGTCGGCGAATCCGGGTCGGGCAAGTCGATGACGCTGCGCAGCATCGCCCGCCTGACCCCGCCCGCGGCCCACGTCACCGGCGAGGTCCGCGTCGGCGGGAAGGACGTGAACCGGCTGCGCGGCAAGGACTTGCGCCGCTACCGGCAGACCGAGGTCGGGTACGTGTTCCAGGACCCGCGGGCCGCGATCAACCCGATGCACACCGTCGGGGACTTCCTGCTCGAACCGGCCCGCGACCGCGGCGAGAACCTCGCCGCCGCCACCACCGCCGCGGTCGAAATGCTCGGCCGGATGGGCATTCCCGACCCGCAGCGACGGCTGCGGCAGTACCCGTTCGAGCTGTCCGGCGGGCTGCTGCAACGGGTGATGATCGCCTCGGTGCTGCTCACCGGGCCGACACTGCTGCTCGCCGACGAGCCGACGACCGCGCTCGACGTCACCACCCAGGCCGACGTGCTGGCGCTGACCGACCGGCTGTGCCGGGAGCGCGGCATCGCGATGCTGTTCGTGACCCACGATCTCGACCTGGCGATGGCCGTCTGCGGCCGGATCGTCGTGCTCTACGCCGGGCAGGTGCTCGAAGTCGCCGACAGCGCGACGATCCGGCAGGCACCGCGGCACCCGTACACCCGGGGGCTGCTGGCGTCCCGGCCCCCGGTCGACGTCCGGCTGCCCCGGATCCCGGTCATCCCCGGCGCGCCGGTCTCCGCCGCCGACGCCGGCCCCGGCTGCCCCTTCGCCACGCGCTGCCCGGCCGCGCTGCCGGTCTGCGGCACGGCGTTCCCGGAGCGGACGACCCATTCCGGTGGCACGGTCGCCTGCCACCGCGCCGACGAGATCGCCGCGGGAACGCTCGACTCCGTATTGGCTTCCGTGGGTGGTGAGCGGTCATGAACGGCGATCCGGTGATCCGGGTGAACAACCTGGTCAAGCGCTACGGCCACGGCGAGGCGGCGCACACCGCCGTCGACGACGTGTCCTTCACGCTGCTGCCGGGCCGGACCCTGGCCCTCGTGGGCGAGTCCGGAGCCGGGAAGTCCACCATCGGCGCGATGCTGACCGGCCTGCACGCGGCCACCTCCGGCACCGTCGAGGTGTGCGGTGAGGACCGCACCCGGCCGGCCCGCTCGACCCGGGCCCGCCGGCACCGCGGCTCACAGCTCCAGCTCATCGCGCAGGACCCGTTCACCTCCCTCGACCCCCGGCAGACCATCGGCGACGCCGTCGCCGAAGCCCTCGCTCTGCACACCCGGCTCGACCGCGCCCACCGCCGACGGCGGGTCCTGGAGCTCCTGGACGCCGTCGGGCTGGCTGCCCGGCACGCCACGGTCACGCCCCGTTCGTTGTCCGGCGGACAACGGCAGCGCGTCGCGATCGCGCGGGCGCTCGCCGCCGAGCCCCCGGTGCTCGTCCTCGACGAAGCGGTGTCGGCGCTGGACGTGTCCGTGCAGGCCCAGGTGCTCAACCTGCTCAACGACCTGCAGGCGCAGACGGGCACGGCCTACGTGTTCATCACCCACGACCTCGCCGTGGTCCGCCAGATCGCGCACGACGTGATCGTGCTGCGGCACGGGCGGATCACCGAACAGGGCAGTGTCGACGACATCCTCGGCCGGCCACGCGAGGACTACACCAAGCTTTTGCTGGCCTCCACCCCACGTCCCGGCTGGGTTCCGGCCGGCGGCGAACACTCTTGAGCGAGAACCGAGATGAACCGCCAAACCGCCGAGCTGGTCCGGGCGTTGACCGGACTCGAGAAGCAGCTCCCGAAATTCATCACCGAACTGCTCTCCGGGCGCTTGTCCGTGGAACGCCAGCACGAGTTCGCCGGGTTGGTCGCCGAACTGGCCGGGCAGCTCCACGCGCACGCCGACGCCCGCACCCACGGCGACGTCCGGCTGCCCCGCGTGGAGGTGCTGCGGCCGCCGTCCTAGCGTGTCACAGCGCCGACATCACGGACTCCGGAGAGCCACCGTATAACTCGGTGTCCACTCCTCAGGGGGAGCCTCAGGGGCACCTCAGTCGGCGCGAGGGTCGTCTTGTCGTACGGTCTACGTGGTGACGTTGGTGGTCACGTCACCACCGGCGAATTCGCCGACCGCACCGCTCTCCGCCCTGACCGGTGTGAAGGACCGGGCAGTGGCCACGAGGAAGAGGACCAGCAAGGCCGGGGCGGCGTAGGCGAGGCGGAACTGTCCGGCGGAGCCGAGGACTCCGCTGACGGCTCCGCCCGCGATGACGCCGAAGTAGTTGAAGAGGTTCAGGCGGGCGAGGATCGCTTCGGCGGCGTCCGGCTGGAGGCGGCCCGCGGAGGCGAGGCACAACGGTGCGAACGCCGAGACGCCCAACCCGGTCAGGCCCGCGGCCGCGGCGGCGATCGGCCAGGTGGGCGCGAACGCGAGGCCCGCTGCCGCGGCGGCGGTGAGTGCGGCGGCCCAGCAGACCACCGCGACCGGTCCGATCCGGCGGACCAGGCGATCGGCGCCGGCCCGCCCGAGCACCGTGCCCGCCTGGTAGGCGGCATAGGCCAGTGGAGCCGCGGCCAGTGATGCGGCCAGCGTCTCGTGGAGATAGGCGGTCGACCAGGTCGACACGCTGGAATCGATGACGTAGGCAACCAGCAGGACAATGCCGAAAGGCACCAGCCTGCCCCAGATCCTCGTGCCGACCGCGGCGGGTGCCCGCCCGGGCGTGGTGCCGGGCAGCCGGTGCGAGCGGATGCCCAGCGCCAGTACGACGACGACCGCGGCCTGGATCACCAGGGTGTCCGCGACGGGCCAGTTCAGCCGGCTGGTGCCGGCGGTCAGGAGTGCCGCGGCGACGCCGGCGCAGCTCCACACCGCGTAGAAGGACGCGAAGATACTGTGTCCGTAGTGGCGCTCGACCGCCGCCGCCCGCGTGTTGGCGGAGACGTCGATGCCGCCGACCGACAGTCCGAAAAGGACGTACGCCGCGACGAGGACGGTCGTGTCCGGAGCCCAGGCGATGCCCAGCAGCGCGGCCGCCACGGCCAGGACGCAGCTCCGCATCGCGGCGACCGGCCCCAGGCGGCGGACGGTGGCCATACCCAGGAAACTGCCCGCGCCGGCGGCGAGCGCGACGGCGAGGAGGATCGCGGTGGTGGCCAGGGCGGGCAGGCCGAAACGCTCTTGGACGGCCGGGATCGTGGTCGACACCGCCGCCACCGCGGTGCCCTGGGCCGCGAAGACGAGGGCGGTGACCCGGCGGGCTCCGGCCTTGCTCTCCGCTGGATCTTGACCGGACAGGGTCATGGCGCGTCCTCGTTCTCGTGGTGCTGCAGGGGACTGAGCGGCAACCGTAAGAAGACCGCGAACGCGGCGCGTAGGGCGCCGTCGGCCGGATTGCGGACCTTCGCGGCCACCCGGGGTCGCGTGGCCGCTGGAGTCCCCTCTGTGGCCGCGAGAACCCGTTACCTCCCGCCATCGCCTCCTTACTGTCGTCTCACACCCACGAAGGAGCGAAAAGGAGGTGGGCCGGTGACGAACCCGACCTACGACACCTGCGTCATCGGGGCAGGACCGGCCGGGCTGGCGGTGGCCAGGGCGCTGGCGGAGCGGAACCTGCCGTACACGCACATCGAGCGCCACAGCGGCGTCGGTGGCCTGTGGGACATCGACAATCCCGGCAGCCCGATGTACGAGTCGGCCCACTTCATCTCCAGCAGGACGCTGTCCGGATTCGGCGGCTGGCCGATGCCCGATCACTTCGCCGATTACCCGCCGCGACAGCAGATCCTCACGTATCTGCGCTCCTTCGCCGACGCCTACGGGCTCACCGACCGGATCGAGTTCGGTACCGGGGTCGAGTCCGTGGCGAAGAACGCGGACGACACCTGGACGATCACC
This sequence comes from Amycolatopsis sp. NPDC005003, assembly GCF_053600695.1. Taxonomy (NCBI): domain Bacteria; kingdom Bacillati; phylum Actinomycetota; class Actinomycetes; order Pseudonocardiales; family Pseudonocardiaceae; genus Amycolatopsis; species Amycolatopsis sp. NPDC005003. The sequence continues at coordinate 228,154 of NZ_JBSGAI010000008.1, forward strand.
CGGGACGACGGCCGAGAGAGCGTGCACGGGCAGGTCGTCGTCTGCACCGGCGCGCAGTGGCACCCCAACGTTCCCGAGCTGCCCGGCGAATTCGCCGGGGAGATCCGGCACACCGTCTCCTACCGCAGCGCCGACGAGCTGCGCGGCAAGCGGGTGCTGGTCGTGGGTGCGGGCAACTCGGGCTGCGACATCGCCTGCGACGCGGCCCGCTCGGCCGACCACGCCGTGATCAGCATGCGCCGCGGCTACTGGTTCATCCCCAAGCACGTGTTCGGCCGGCCGGTGGACACGCTGGCGCACAGCGGACCCAAGCTGCCGATGTGGCTCGAACAGCGCGTCTTCGGGCTCCTGCTGCGCATCCTCAACGGGGACCCGCGACGGCTCGGGCTGCCGAAGCCGGACCACAAGCTGTTCGAGACGCACCCGGCGGTCAATTCGCTGCTGATCCACCACCTGCAGCACGGAGACATCACCGCGAAGCCGGGGATCGCCCGCACCGAAGGCAACACGGTGTTCTTCACCGACGGCACCAGCGACGACTTCGACCTCATCCTGCTGGCCACCGGGTATGTCCACAAGGTACCGGTGGCGCAGAAGTACTTCGGCGACGAGCAGCATCCCGACCTCTACCTGTCGGCGTTTTCGCGTGAGCACCGCGGGCTGTTCGGCGTCGGCTTCGTGGAAACCAACTCCGGCGCCTACCAGCTCTTCGACGCGCAGGCCCAGCTGATCGCCGGATTCGTCGACGACGACCGCCGCGGCCGGCCGGCCGCCGCCCGGTTCGGCGAGCTGATCCGCACCGACCGGCCGGACCTGTCCGGCGGGCTGAAGTTCGTCGACTCACCCCGGCACACCGGGTACGTCGACAGCGGCGCGTTCGTCGAGTACCTGGGAAAGGTCGCCGCCCGGATGGGCTGGCCCACCCAGGGGCGGGCACCTTCGGCCCAGCCGACGCCGGTGGTCGTGCCATGAGCTATCCATTGCGCGGCAAGGTGATCTTGGTGACTGGCGGGGCCGGCGGCATCGGCAGCGCCCTGTGCCACCGCTTCGCCGCCGGGGGCGCCGTGTGCCTCGTCGCCGACATCGACACGGCCCGCGCCGAGCGGGTCACCGCCGCGCTGCCCGGCTCCGGGCACACCGGAATCGGCTGCGACCTGCTGGACCGGGCGGCGGTGGAGAGACTGTTCGACCGGGTCTCGGCCGCGCACGGCCGGCTGGACGTCCTCGTCAACAACGTGGGCATGACCAGTGCCGAACGGTTCGACGTGCGCAGCGTCGAGAGCATCCGGCGCGAGATCGAGCTGAACCTGCTGTCCCCGCTGATCACGACGAGGATCGCGATTCCGCTGCTGCGGGCCGCAGCCGACCCCCGGGTGGTCACCACGGTCTCGCTGGGCGGCATCTTCCCGCTCGGGGAAACCCCGATCTACACCGCCTCGAAGTTCGGCTTGCGCGGCGCCATGCTGTCGATCGCCCTCGACCTCCGGGACAAGGGCATCCTCGCGGGATCGGTACTGCCGTCCGCGACCGACACCCCGATGCTGCGCCAGGAGGCGGTGGACGGCGGCAACGCCCTGCAGTTCCAGGACCCGCCCCAACAGCCAGCCGACGTCGTGGCAGCGGCGCTGCGGCTGCTGGACCGGCCGAGGCTCGAGGTCTATCCGAAACCGAGCGAGTCCTACCTGGTGCGCCTGGCGATGCTGGCGCCGAATCTGCTGCCGCGGCTCATCCCGCTGTTCCGCAAGAAGGGCGAGCGGGGCATGGCCCGGTATCTGGAAGAGCTGCGCGGCCGGGGACTGGCCCGCCGCGACGGCGGGCGCTGGGAACTCGTGGCGGAAGCGTGAATCTGCGTGTCGTCAATCCGGCCACCGGCGAACAGGTCGCGACCGTCCCCGTGTTCGACGCGGAGCAGGTCGCGGCGGCGACCCGGCGAGCCGAGGAGGTGTTCGTCTCCGGCACCTGGTCCCGGCGTGCGCCGAGGGACCGGGCCGCGGTCCTGCTGCGGCTGGCCGGGCTGATGGAACGCGATGCCGAGCTGCTGGCCCGGCTCGACTGCGAGGACGGCGGCAAGCCGATCACCGAATGCCGCGACGGCGACGTCCCCGGCGCGATCGAGTCGATCCGGTGGTTCGCCGAAGCGGCGGACAAGCTGTTCGGCCGGATCGCCCCGACCGGGCCCGAGCACCTCGGCCTCGTCTGCCGTGAGCCGGTGGGCGTCGGGGCGGCCATCCTGCCGTGGAACTACCCGCTGGCCATGGCCGCTTGGAAGGTCGGCCCGGCCCTGGCCGCGGGCAACAGCTTGCTGCTGAAACCAGCCGAGGCGACGCCTCGCTCCACGCTGCACCTCGCCCGGCTCGCGGCCGAGGCCGGCCTGCCCGACGGGGTGCTCACCGTGCTGACCGGTCCCGGGCCGGTCACCGGCACCGCCCTGGCCCGTGACCCGCGCGTCGGCGCGCTGTCCTTCACCGGGTCCACGGCGGTGGGGCGGCGCATCCTGGCGGACGCCGCCGAGACCAACTTCAAGCGAGTTTCCCTGGAGATGGGTGGCAAGAGCCCGCAGATCCTGCTGGCCGACGCGCTGGGCTTCGGCGACGAACTCGTCGAGAACATGATCGAGGCGGCGTTCTTGACGATGGGCCAGAACTGCACAGCGGGCTCGCGCGTGCTGGTCCACCAGGACATCGCGGAGGAGGTGCTCGCCCGGTTTCTGGCCGCGGCCGCGAAGCTGCCGATCGGCGATCCCGCGGATCCCGGAACCCGGATCGGCCCGCTGATCAGCCCGGCTGCCCGGGATCGGGTCGCCGCGGCGGTCGACGCGGCCCGCTCGGCCGGAGCCCGCGTGCACGCACCGGACCTGCCCGGCGGCCTGGACCCGCACGGCGCCTACTACCCGCCGACCGTCCTCACCGAGGTCCCGGCCGGCGAAGTGGTGCTGACCGAGGAACTGTTCGGTCCCGTGGTCTCCGTGCAAGTCTTCGCCACCGAGGCAGAGGCAATCGGCCTGGCCAACGCCGGCCCATACGGACTGGCGGCGTCGGTCTGGACGCGGGACCTCGACGCGGCGGTGCGCCTGGCCCGGGGCATCGAGGCCGGCGTGGTGTCCGTCAACGCCTACAGCGAGGGCGACCTCACCGCGCCCTTCGGCGGCTGGAAACAGTCCGGATTCGGGGGCGCGGAGAAGTCAACGACGGCGTTCGACCAGTGGACCAGGGAGAAAACGGTCTGGATCCGGACCCGCTAGCCGAGGCGGTCGCGCAGCTCGAGCGGCCCGATGCCGTGCCAGCGCCGCACCGCCCGCCGCAGCGCCCGCTCGTCGGAGAACCCGGCCTGGTGAGCGATGTCGCGCAGGGTGTGCTCGGGCCGGCGGAGCAGCAGCTCGACCCGCTCCCGCCGGACGCCGTCCACCAGCTGTTCGTAGGTGGTGCCGCACTCGGCCAGCCGACGGCGCAACGTCCGTTCGCTGGCCGAGTGCCGGCGGGCCTGCTCGGCGAAGGTCGGGACCGTCGGCAACGCCTGCGCGATCGAGATCTCCAGCAGCTCCAGCAGCTCCTGACGGCCCCGGGGTTCCGCTAGCTCGCCGTCCAGGAGCTGGAGCGTCGAGGTATGAGCGACAGGATCGCGGCCCGGCAGGGCGGTGCGCACCGAGGCCGGTTCGAGGACAAGGCGGTTGTGCGCCGCCCCGAAGACCACAGGGCAGCAGAACAGCTCGTCGAACGGCCCGCCATCGCGGGGAGCAGCGAAGGCGAACTCGACCCGGCCGGGCGTGAACTGCGCGCCAACCGCGAGCCGGATGAGCGCGACGGCGCTGGCGAAAGCCTCTTCGACCAGGAAAACCGCCACGGCCGGGTACAGCGCCGGATCCGGCAGCGCCACCCGGACCACGAACCCGTCCGGCTCCCACCCGGCCGACCAGACGAGCATCGCCCCCGACAGATTCTGGTACTTCACGCCGGTCGTGATCGCATGCTCCAGCGTGTCGCTGGCCATCAGCGCGAAGCCGAGCAGACCCCAGGTGGTGGGGTGCTGCACAGCGCCCACCCGCAGGCCCAGGTGCTCGTCCCCGGTCAGCGCCAGAGTCCGCTCGATCACCGCCGCGCCCTGCCGGTAGGAGACCCGCAAGGCGGGCGAGGACAGCAGGGACTCGTCCAAGCCCACGCTCGCGAACAGCGGGTGCAGGTCGACACCGTCCTGGCCGGCGGTGACGGCGAGGGCGCGCAGGATGTTCGGCGGCACAGTGGCCGAAGTACTGCGACTGCTACCCGCGAACTCCGCCGCGACCGGGGTGTCGGACATCGCATCTTCTCCACTGTGCGAAGCAACTCGCTCCCCCGGCGATCCCATCTCGCGATCGCTCGTGCTGCGTACCGCTGTCCATTGCATCACGACGGAGCGATCGGCACCGCATCCGGTCTCGAGGACGCTGCCGGCGAAGGCAGCGGTCGGACCTTGCGTCAGTACTGGAGGGGCCGGCCTCCGGACCAACCGAACCATCGATCGATCGCCACGTGGACCGTCACCAGCGGATTCTCCCTGGCGGGGTAGTCCTTGCCGAGGAAGTGCCGGGAGAGCCGATCGATGTCGGCGAGTCCCTCGTCAGGCTTGATCGACACGACGTGGCCCTGGACGGAAACATGCGTGCCGAAATCGTCCGCCGCAAGCACGGTCAGCGACACGTGACCGTTGTTCTGCAGGTGCTTCAGGCGCGCCCGGTCGGCGTTCATGCACAGCATGAGAAGTCCGTCATCCTCGATGAGGTACCAGGTCGCCACCGACACGGGGCGACCAGTCGACGTGACCGTCGCCATGACGGCCGGGTTGGGCTTGCGAAGAAAAGCCAGGGCAGCTTCTGGCAACGGAGCATCAGACACGAGTCCATTGTGCCAGGACCCGGGTCCCGGGACACGGCACCATCCGCCAGATCACACCGAAGACGGACCACCGGAAGCAGGGCCGGCGACGTCACTGCGACCCCCGGCCCCGCCAGGCTAAACTGACACTCGTAAGGTGATAACTGTCAGGTTAGAACATCGCGAACGCTCCGACCGCACGAACTGCAGGAGACGTCCATGACCGGGACCATCTCCGAGGAGACCGGTGACCCGTTGTTCTTCCCCGCTCCACGGCGTTGCCCGTTCAGCGCACCGGCGGAGTACACGGAGTTCCGTGACACCGGTGAGCCGGAGGGTGTCCGGCTCACCCGAGCAGCCGACGCCGGCCGTGATCCGGCGTTCCACGGGTGCCTGCCCGGTTGGCCGGTGTCAGTGGGCGGCGGCCGGAATCGGCTTGCCGAGCATGGTGCAGACCGCGGCGTCGACCACTTTCTGGTCCGCTGCGCCCAGTTCGGGGGCGTGTAGTGCGAACAGCGTCGTGGTGACCACGCTGACCGAGCGGGTGCCGGTCGGGTCGGTGTAGTTCTGGCTGGAGTAGCCGGCGACTCCCCCGGTGTGGCCCCACACCGGGCCGCACGGGCTGTGGTACTCCTCGATGCCGAGTCCGTACCGTGCGCTGTTCGGGTCGTCCGGCGTCTCGACCACGGCCTTCTTCATCTCCGCGAGCTGTGCGGGTCGCAGCAGCTTCCCGGACGCCAGCGCGCGCAGGAACTTCTGCTCGTCGGCCGGTGTGGACACGATGGCTCCGGCCGCCCACGCCCAGCCCGGGCTGATCGAGGTCACCAGCACGTGGTCGCCGCGTGCCGGGCCGGCGAACGAGGTGCCCGCGGGGGCGCCCGGCGGCAGCAGCGGCGCCAGGTGTTCGGCGTCAGGCTCGTAGGCGTCGGCCAACTCGTCGCCGTCGCGGGATTCGCCGTTGCCGGGCAGGTAGGTGTCGCGCAGGCCGAGCGGTTCGATGATGCGCCGCTGCAAGAGAGTGGCGAACTTCCGGCCGCTCGCCTTCTCCAGCACCAGGCCGAGCGCGATGTAGTTGGTGTTGCTGTACTCGTAGCGGGCGCCCGGCGTGAAGACCGGCGGGTACTGCGCCGCGACTGCCAGCAACTGCGTCGGCGTCACCGGCGACGGGTCCGCGCCGATCACGTGGGCGAGGGCGCCGGGGTCCTTGATGTAGTCGAACAGGCCGCTGGTGTGGTTCAGCAGCATCCTGAGCGTGATGTTCCGCCCGTCCGGCACCAGGCCCGGCAGCCATTTCTCCACCGAGTCGTCCAGCGACAGCCTGTGCTCGGCGACCAGCTGCAGGACCAGCACACCGACCATGGTCTTGGTGTTCGATCCCATCCGGAACTGGTCGTCGGCGGAGAGCTTGTGGTCGCGCCTGGTCCATCCGGCCTGCCGGGCGATCGAGATCGGCTTCCCGCTGCCGTCGTCGACCCGCACCACCACGCCGGGTGCGCCGGCGTCGATGTCCTGCTGCATCAACGCGGCCAGCTTCGTCGCCGCGGAGTTGTTCGTGGCGGCTTCACCCGGTACGGCACCGACGGTGAGGGCGAGCGCGGCCAGCGCCGCGGTTACGGCCATTCCGGTGTAGCGGGTGTTTCGGTGGCCCATGATGTCCTCCTTGGCTTGTTTCCCTTGTGGCTTGGGAACTATTCAGCCAGGACGGCGGCCGGGGATCGTCACTCGTTGTCGGTCTGTTTTCCCGGTGGGCGTCATTCCAAGGGATGACAGTCAGGTCAGGGTGCGGCGGGCGAGCACGGCGGCCTGCGCGCGGCTCTGACAGCCGGTCTTCGTGAGCATGCGGCTGACGTGCGTCTTCACCGTGTGCAGGCTGACCACGAGGTGGTCGGCGATCTCCGCGTTGGACAGCCCTTCGCCCACCAGACGCAGCACGTCCCGCTCCCGGGGGGTGAGGTCGGCCAGCCGGGCCAGCTCGCCGTCGTCCGGCCGCACCCGGGTGGCGAGATGGCTTTCGATGATCCGGTGGGTGACCGCGGGGCTCAACGTGCGGTGCCCGGCTGCCGCGGCCCGCACCGCCGCGGTCAGTTCTTCGTAGGAGCTGTTCTTCAACAGGAAACCCGCCGCACCGGCCGCGAGCGCCTGGTCGACGTACTCGTCGAGATCGAACGTGGTCAGCATGAGCGCCTGGGTGCGACCGGGCCCCAGCAGCCCGCGCCTGCCGAGTTCGGCCAGCGCCCACAGGCCGTCCCGGCGCGGCATCCGGATGTCCAGCATCACCACGTCGGGCTTGCACCGGCCGCACACCTCGACGGCTTGTTCACCGTCACCGGCCGTGCCGGCCACGGTGATGCCGTCCTGGCTGCCCAGGATCGCGGCGAGACCGTCACGAATGATCCGCTCGTCGTCCACGACGACCACGGTGATCGGCTCAGACACCGGCGGCGGCCGGCGACATCGTGCGGAGCGGCAACGTGGCAACCACTGCGAAACCGCCGTCGACGCCCGGTCCGGCACACAGGTCGCCGCCCAGCGCCGCCACCCGCTCACGCATGCTGACCAGCCCGAGACCGGTCCCCAAACCGGCCGTGCCGGACTCGGCGGGCGCCGCGTTGACCACCTCGCACCGCAGTCGCCCGGCCTCCTCGGCAATGGTGACGCGGATCGGCGCCCCCGGCGAGTGACGGCGGGCGTTGGTCAGCGACTCCTGCACGATGCGGTAGACGGTGAGCTGCAGCGGCCGGGGCAGCGCATCCGCGTCGACGTCGATCCGCGCGTCCATCCGCGCACCGGCGGCCCGGCTGCGGTCCAGCAGCTCGGGCAGGTCGCCGAGCCCCGGCATCGGTCCCAGCGGCACCGCGTCGTCGGGACCGCGCAGTACCCGCAGCAGATCCCGCAACTCGCCGCCGGCCTGCCGGCCCGCGCCGGCGAGCCCGTCGATCTGGGCACGCGCCCACGCCGGCAGTTCACCGCCCCGGGCGCGCAGGGTTTCCGCCTGCACCACCAACAAGGTGAGGGAATGCGCGACGACGTCGTGCATCTCCCGGGCGATCCGCACGCGTTCCTGTTGGGCAGCCTGCTGCTCACGCAGTTGTTGTTCGCGCAACACGTCCTCGACCCGCTGCTCGGTCGCGGCGAGGTTCGCCCGGTGGCCGCGGGCGGCAAACCCGATGGCCCAGGCCAACGGCATCGGCACCAGCACGGCGAGCACGTCCGAATCGCCCTGGTAGTTCGCCGAGACGGTGGTCAGGTGGTTGATCCACACGCCGGCGGCGACCACCGCGCCACCGCCCAGCGCGGCCAGCCCGGTCCGCGTCCAGCTCGCGCAGTAGCTGCCCACACCGTGGAGGGCGACGGCGAGGGACAGGAAAACCAGCGGGGACAGCTTCGCGTCCCCGGCCGCTCCGGCGACGAGGGCGGCCACGAGCGTCGTGATGATCACCAGGAACCCGGCCACCGGCACCGTGCGTCGCACCAGCAGCGCAACCGCGGCGACCACCTCGAAGCCGACGAGCAACCACCACGCCCGCGCCGAGTCGTCCGTACTCGGCTGCATCAGCAACGCCGGGCACACCGTCAGCGCGACGAGCCCGGCGTCGATGTGCCACGGACGCCTGCCCGAAGACGACCAGCCGCGATCCTCCGTCATCCCTCCGACCCTAACGGCGTGCACACCGGTGTTCGTCACTCCAAAGAACGAGATTGCCCGACCGACCCCGGTGATGAGGTTCGGGTCAGTCCCGTGCAGGCGGTGTGGAATCGTCGAGGTAGAACTCCACTGCGGCTCGCAGTTTGTCGGCAGCGCGGACGATGGTGTTCACTGGCGGGCGAGATCCCCGACGACGGAGAGCTGAGCAACCCCGAAGTCCTGCGCGGGGACCTGCGTCGCATCCTCATCGAGTCACTGCCGGACGGCACGATCCACTGGGGCCGCAAGGCGCTGACCGACCTCGCCGCAGAATTGGGCGACGGGTGTGCTCCCGAACTCCTGGAACTGATCACGAGCGGCGAGACCACGCCGGTCATCCGGCCGATCTGGGGACTGCCACTCGGGCACATGTGGGACCGGGTGCCGGGAGCCATGCTCATCGGTGACGCCGCCCACCTGACACCGCCGGACGGAGACGGAGCGAACTGGGCTCTCTACGACGGCGCCCAGCTCGGAAAGGCAATCGCTGCGCCGCCCGACGACATCGAGTCGGCTTTCTCGGGTTTCGCAGCCGAGATGCTGCCGCGTAGCGCTGCATCTTTGGCCCGGAGGTCGACCGGCGCGGGAGCGTCGGGGTCGGTGGCGGTGAGTACCCACCACTGGTGGCCGTCGCGTCCCTTGTGCCGGATCGAGGTCCAGCTGCCCTGGACCGTCGCGCTGTGGGTGATGACCGACGTGTTCGGCGAGGTGCCGGGGACATCGGCGAAGGTGAAGCCGCCGAAGACGTGCAGCCGGTGTTCGCGCTTGGGAGCGTCGCCCCACAACGTGCGGCGGACCAGCGAGTCGATGCCGTCGGCGCCGACGAGCAAGTCGTGCTCGGCGGTGCTGCCGTCGGCGAAGTGCAGGGTCACCGCCCGGTCGTCCTGGTCGATGCGCTCGACCTGCTGGCCGAATCGCAGGACGTCCTGGGGGATGGCGGCGAGCATCCGTTCGTACAGCTCCGGGCGCAGCAGGCCGATGAAGCCGCCGCCGTAAGCCCGCTTGACCTGCGCATCCAGCTTGACGTGGGCGCGGACTTCTCCGCGGAGGTTGCGGAACTCGGTGTCGGTGGGGGCGCCGAGGTCGTCGGTGTCCACCCCCAGGCAGTGCAGCGCCTTCAGCGGCGGGGGCCAGAGGTTGAGGATGTTGCCGGCCGGGCGGGCCTCCCGGTAGCGCTCGTAGACGACGACGTCGTGGCCGGCCTTCGCGATGCCGAGGGCGGCGGCCATGCCGGCGGGGCCGGCGCCGAGGACGGCGACACGGCCGGGCGGGGTTGGGGTGGAGGACATGCGGCACCTCGCGACGATCAAACAGTAGCGAGTACTACTGTTAGCGTGGAACGCTAGTGACCGTTACAGTTTTGTCAAGTCTCGAGCCGGTGACGATGGAGGATGGGGCGTGGCAGACATCGCCACCGATGACTTCGAGGTCCGGCCGCCGAAACAGCGCCGCAGCCGCGAGGCCTGGAACCGGGTGCTCGACGCCGGGGTGATGATCCTGGAGGACGGCGGGTACGAGGCGTTCACGATCGCGGCCGTGTGCGCTCGGGCGGGGGTCGCCCCTCCTGCCATCTACGCCCGTACGAGTACGAAGGACGCCCTGTTCCTGGCGGTCTACGAGCACGGCATCGCCCGCCTGCTCGCCGAGCAGGCGGTTTTCGCCGAGGTGGACCGCTGGGCCGGGCTGGAGCCGGCCGAGCTCGTGCGCTCCGCCGTGGCGGAGATGGTCGGCATCTCGCTGCGTCACACACGGTTCCTCCGGGCCATCGTCCTCACCTCGGCCGCGCACCCCGAGATCCGGCGGCGCGGCTCCCGATACAGCCGGGAACTGGGGGAGAAATTCGCGACGGTCCTGCGCGCCCTGACGGGCACGATCACGCACGACGACCCGGAAGCCGCGATCCGGTCCTGCTTCGACACCCTCTTCGCCGCCTCGATGATCCGCATCGCCTACGGCCCCGCGTTCGCCACCCCTGTCCCGGTCGACGACCAGCGGTACGTCCTCGACCTGGGGGAACTGGCGGTGCGCTACCTGTTGGGAGGCCGGTAAACCCCTCCGGCAGCACACTGCCCGGTTAAGCAGCCCGGCCACCAGCTCGGACGATCACAGGGCCTGCGCGGCGTCGGGTTCAAGCGGTAGTCGCGGATGATCATCCGGCTTCGCACGGCAGCCGCAGACCCGGCGTTGAACATCGCGGAACGCACGGCCGCGGACCTCGCAGACCCCGCATGATCCCGATCAAGCAGACGCGAAGGCCCAGCCGCCGTGCATGTCGACGTACTCGTTGCCGTCGACGTCGTACACCTTCGACCCGATGCCGCGGCTCATCCACACGGCTTGCGGCTTCGCGATCTGCCAGCTCGAGGTCGCCCCGCCGGCCAGGTATTTCATCGCCTCGGCGCCCATCTCGGCGCTGCGCCGCTGGCGTTTCAGGGAGATCTCCTGCTGCTGGATGACCTGGGCGAGCAGTCTCGAGGTGTCATCCGTCTCGCCGCTGTGGGACAGGCGCCGACCAATGAACATTCAGTCAGAGTCTGAACAGGCTAGAGTGGAGTGTCAAGGAGCTGGTCGGTCGAGGCCGGGAACAGGAGGAACGGTGCCCCGCGGGCGATTCGCATCAGGGCCGCCCCAGGCGGTACCCGACAGGCGCCTCCTCGATGCCGCGGACGGTCGCCGGCTGCAGATTCTGCAGGCCGCGACCGAGGTCATCTGCGAGCGCGGGTTCGACGACACACGCGTCGCCCACATCGCCGCGCGAGCGGGTGTCAGCGGCGGGACGATCATCTACCACTTCCGGACCCTCGACAGCCTGCTGGTCGAGGCGCTCGAACACGCCGAGGCCGCGTTCTACTCGGCGGCCGAGCAGATCGTGACCACCGGGGAAACTCCCCAGGGCCGGCTACGCAGCCTGGTCGAGTGGGTGCTCTCCCCTGCCGATCACGGCAACCGGCAGCTGGCGGCGCTGTGGATCGACACGTGGTCACAGGCCACCAGACACGCCAGGGTGGCCTCGGCCCGCGCCGCGCAGGACGAGCGGTGGCGGTCCTTGATCGCCGGCGTCGCGGCCGGTCCCGGCACCGCTCCCCGCGAGCTCGAACGCTTCGCCGTCGGGTTCGGCGCCCTCCTGGACGGCTTGATGATCCAGGTCGCCCTCGAGGACGCCAGCGTCACGCCCGAGACGGCTTGCGAGGTGGCCATGTCCTGGGCCGCGGCCGTTCTGCAGTGGTGAACCGGTTTGCGGACCCACGCAGTCAGCCGGACCGGTGGACCAGCTGGCCGTCGACGTAGATGCGATCGACGCGGGCGTGAGCGAGCTCTTCCGCCGGGCCCTCGAACGGGTCGCGATCGAGGACGACCAGATCGGCGCGCATCCCGGTGCGGATCGTGCCGGCGAGGTGCTCGACGTGGTTGATCCAGGCGCTGCCCGCGGTGTAGGCCGGCAGCGCCCCTGGCAGCGGCAACGCCTGCCCCGCCGCCAGGAGTGGCGTGCCCGGAGGGGCCTCGTGCCCGGCGCGGTTGACCGCGACGTGAATGCCCGCCAGTGGATCCGCGCTGGTGACCGGCCAGTCGCTGCCGCGCGGCCGCGGGTATCCGGTGCGGGGTTGTGAGGATGACGGTGACGACGTCCTCGGGCAGGCCGGCGATCGCGTAGCGTCCCAGGGCATCGGTGTGCGTGCGCAGGAGCTGACGGCCTCGGGTGTCGGTGATGGTGACGGCGGCGCCCTCGACGGGATGTCCCTCGCTGTCGGTGGCTGAACCGCGCAGCATGGGGAATCCGTCACCGAAGGGCCACCGCGCGTGGTCGGCGCCTCGAGTACGGGATCCTCGACGAGTTCCTCGGCGCCCGGTTCGCCGGAGCCGTCGTCTCGCCGGTGCAGCGCTCCGGCCGCGACCAGTGCCATGCCGAGCAGGATCCACCCGCCGATGACCAGGGTGGGACGGAGGAGTTCCTTACCGCCGAAGTAGAAAATGCCTCGCAGCGCATCGACGAGATTACCGAGGGGCAGCACGGGGTGCAGCCAGCGGAAGAAGCCCGGCACCATCTGCCAGGGTATGACTCCTCCGCTGGAGGGAATGGAAAGCAGCACGAAGAGCGTCATGGCGACACCGGGAATGTACTGCCGTACGAACGGAATCAGGCCGTAGACCGTCCAGGCGACCGCCTGCGTGGCGAGGAAGCCGTAGAGGATCGCCAGCGGTTTACCGGGCACGGCGTCCATCGCGTGGGCGACGAGGGAGCCGACGACACTGACGAAGACCCCGACCGCCGCGAGGGTGAGCAGCTTGGCCCGGTGACTGAGCGAGGTGGCGCGCATCAGCATCATGACGGTGATGCAGGGGACGAGGTTCCACGTCATGGCCGGGTGGAACAGGCCGGTTCCGGTCACATCGCCGGGTGCGGTGGGGACGAGCTCCACTGTGGACAGGTCGGTGTGCCGAGCCCGCGCGATCGGCGTGAAGACGGCGTTCACCGTCTCGCTTGTGTAGACACCGTCGGCCCTCGCGGTATACAGGGTCCCCGAGCCGCCGCCGGCGGCGACCGCGTAGGCCGCGTCGGCGTGCCGGTCCAGAACTGTCCGGCGGGCCTGGCCGGCGTCCGAGGCCGGGATGATGTCGAACGTGCCGGGTGCCCGTGCGTCGAGTCCGGCGCCGATCGCGGCCGCCGCGGCGGGTGGGGACACCGCGACCTTGACGTGGTGCGGCTCGGGGCTGTGGAACGGCAAGAGGTAGCAGAAGAGGAAGCCGAAGAAGAACAAGGCCGGAAACCACAGGTTCTCGGCCAGGCCAGTGATTCTGGCCGGTGCCGCGGACTCGGCGACCGTTGATCCGTCTGACATGGTGCAGGCAGCTCTTTCACGGTGATGGTCGCGAGGCGGTCACGCCTCGATCACTTGGATGGCGGCGGCCGGGCAGACCGCCGCCGCCTCGCGGACGCGTACGTGGAACTCCGGTGCCGGCGAAGGTTCCAGCACCTCGGCGACGCCGTCGTCCTCCCGCTGATCGAACACCTCGGGGACGATCAGGACACACTGGCCCGCACCGCAGCACTTCGCCTCGTCGACAGCGATCTTCATCGGCACGCTCTCCTTCTCGGTCAACGCGGAACAGCCTTCACCTCCATTAAGTCACTTGACTTGATCGCGCGCAAGTGACTAACTGTCTTTATCCACAACAAGTTGGAAGGTGGAGAAACCATGGAGCACGAGGACACGACTGCGCGGCAGAGCCCTGGCTGCCCGGTGACGTCGGCGTATCCCTTCCCGTTCGAGCATCCGCTGCGTCCCCCGGCCGAGTGGGCGCAGCTGCGGGCGCCCGGCTGCCCGATCCCGGAGGTTTCCTTGCGCACCAGCGGCCACGCTGTCCGGGTGCTCACCCGGTACGAGGACGTCCGCACCGCCCTCTCGGACGTCGGCCGCTTCTCCCGCGACCTGAGCGTCCCGGGAGCGGCGCGGCTCACCGCCGACGAGACCGGAGGGCCGTTCGCCACTGCCAGCCGGGTGGGCCCGTCCAGCAGCGGAGAAGCGCACCAGAAGTGGCGCAGGCTGGTGGGCCGCTACTTCACGGCCAAACGGATGACAGCGCTTCAGGACCGCATCCGCGAAATCGCGCACGGCCTCGTCGACGACATGGAGCGCGGCTCACGCCCGGCCGATCTGGTGACGGCGTTTGCCTTCCCCCTGCCCGTGCAGGTCATCGGGCTGCTGCTCGGCGTGCCGGCGGAGGACTGGGACCGGCTCGGGTACTGGTCACAGCTCATGTTCAGCCTTGATCGCTACGGCACGGAGGAGATCCGCGCCGGGCTGGCGGACTTCGACGCCTACCTGGTCAAGCAGGTCGCCTGGCGCCGCGAGGAGCCGGGTGACGACCTGTTGAGCATGCTGACCGCGACCTGCGGCACCGAGGACGGCCTGACCGAGGAGGAACTCCTCACGACCGGGCGGGCGTTGCTGGCGGCGGGCCACGAGACGACCTCCTCCATGATCGGCAAGATGACCGCGGTCCTGCTGGAGGACCGCGCACGGTGGGAGCGCCTGAAGGACGACCGCAGTCTGCTGCCCACCGTGATCGAAGAGCTGCTCCGGTACGACGTCAACCGCGGCTTCGGCTTGCCGCGTTACCTCACCGAAGACGTCGAACTCGGCGGGCAGACCATTTCCGCGGGCACCACGGTCGTCGCCTCCCTGCCCGCGGCCAACCGGGACGAGACCGCCTTCACCGACGCCGATCAGCTCGATTTCTCCCGATCGCCCAACAGGCACCTCTCCTTCGGCGCCGGTCCGCACGCGTGCCTGGGGCAAAGCCTGGCCCGTACCGAACTCCAGGTGGCCTTCGCGACACTGCTCGACCGTCTGCCCGGCCTGCGGCTGGCGGTACCCGCCGGGGAGCTGCGGCACCGCGAGGGGCTGGTCAGCGGAAGTTTTGACGAGATCCCCGTGACCTGGTAAACGACGCCTCATGAGCGAAGCGACACGGGCGGCGGCGGAGCGCCCACAGCACTCCGGTACCAGGGAGCTGCTCCTGCGGCAGGCGGAACGCCTGTATGCCGAGAACGGCATCGCCGCCGTGTCGAACCGCAAAGTCGCGGAACTGACGGGCACCGCCAACAATTACGCCGTCGGTTACCACTTCGGGGACAAGACGGGCCTGATCCGCGCTCTGGTCCGCGACCACTACGACGAGATCGACCGGATCCGCAAGAACCTGCTGCGCGAGACGCCCCACCCGCGCAGCGTCCGGGACCTGGTGTGGCTGACCGTCTTCCCCACGGCTCTGCATCTCGCCGAACTTCCGGCCCCCACCTGGTACGCGCGCTTCAACCTGCACGCCATCACCGACCCCGTCTGGCGTGGCGTGCTGGCGGAGGAGGCACGCGCCACCCCGAGCACCACCGAGACCTGGGAAGCACTGCTCGATTCCATCCCCGGTGTGGAACGCCGGATCCTGGAATTCCGCGCGGAACTCGTCAGCACACTCACCGCGCGCGCCTGCGCCGGGTACGAGGAGCAGCTCCACACCGGCACCCGGCCACCGGGATCCTCATGGCGATCCGTCGGCGAATTCGTCGTCGACGCCGTCACCGGCATGCTCACCGCCCCCCACACGTACCCCGGCTGACCGTCCCGCTCGTGCCGGGAAGCCCGCGAAGAACGCCGCGGACCCAGCTCGGCGGAGCGCCGGCGGATTCGAGGGACGGTCAGGAACTACCGCGTGGCAGGGGTCGGCCGACGCGGGTCCGCCAGGCGCGCAGCTCGCGCGGCAGGCCGGCACCCAGTGCGCCGGTCACCACTCCGGCCTGCAGGTACGCCCCGGCGAAGCGCCGCTCGGCGAGCGATCCCTCCGCGACGACGAACTCGTCGTCCGGGCCGGGCGATCCGAAGGACTGGATCTTCAGGTCGTACTGGTCGGACCAGAAGTAGGGCACGGCGGGGACGTACCGGAAAGTGGAGTCCAAAATGGACTTCGCAACCGCGCGGCCCTGTTCCGTCGCGTTGAGACGGTGCTCGACGCGCAGACAAGCGTTCCGAGGACCGAGTTGATCTACAACCCCATCCTGAAGTTCGCCACCGACCTGCAGCTTGAGTGAGCGCCGCCGACCCCGGGCATCGTCTCCTCGATCTCCAGGGCGAACCCCTTCGCCCGGACCACGGTCAGCTGCTTGCGCAGATCGTCCACGGAGGACACCGTGCGGGACGTCAGGTGGGTCAGCCCGGCTTCGCTGAACCGGGCGAGATGGTCTTCGAGGTCAGGGGAGGAGGCGAGCAGCACCTTGCCCGTCGCCGTGCCCGGTGCGGGCAGCCGCCCGCCGACCCGGGAGTGCGAGTGGATGTTGGCCTCGCCCGCGACCTTCTCCAGGAAGAGCACGTGGACACCGTCGAGCACGGCCAGGTGGATCGTGGCCCGGGTGGCGGCGAACAGGTCGGCCAGCGCGGGCCGGGCGACCGCGCGCAGTACCGCCGAGGCCGGTACCCGCTGGCCGAGTTCGAACATCCGCAGCCCGAGCTGGTAGCACTCGCCGCGGCGCTCCAGCAGCCCCCACTCGACCAGCTCCTGCGCGAGGCGGTAGGCCGACGCCTTCGGCACGCCGGAGCGGCGGCTCAGGTCGGTGAGCCCCAGCTGGTAGGCGCCGGACTCGAAGGCGCCGAGCAGCAGCTGCGCCTTGCCGAGCACCGAATTGGGCCGGCCGTCGTCCTCGGTGGACATGGCACCTCCTCGCGGCTCGGAACGAGCCGTGATTATCACCATCCGGCAAGATCCAAGTCCAGCGAGTGTCACCGAAGACAGGCTTCGCGAAGCAGCGCACGCGGTCACGGCGATCCCGAGCCCGACCGGCCGCGAAGCACCCCTCGCCCGGATGCTCGCCTCGCGGCTGTCGGGCGCCGGGTTCGCCGCCCGAGCCCAGCACCTCGACGAGTTCCAGGCCAACGCCGTCGGCCGCCTGCGCGGCTCCGGCGGCGGCGAGGACCTGATGCTGTACGCCCCGATCGACACCCTCACCACCGGTCCGTCCGAATTGGACGTCCCGTGGATCGGGCCGGAGCTGCGGCCGGACATGCGACCCGAGCCTCGCGACGAAGGTCCGTTCGTCTCCGGACTCGGGGCGAGCAACCCCAAGGGCCACGCGGCCTGCATCCTCGTGCTCGCCGAGGCGTTAGGTGCGATTCGGCCCGAGCTGGCCGGTGACGTCGTCGTGGCGTTCGGCGCGGGCGGGATGCCGACCAACGCCGTGGAGGCGCCGGGCTACCCCGCGCGGGCCAACACCGGGCAAGGCGTCGGCTGCTCGTTCCTGCTCGAGCGCGGCTGGCACACCGACTACGCGGTGATCGCGAAGCCCGGGGACTTCGTCGCCCACGACGAGGTCGGGCTGTGCTGGTTCGAGATCACCGTGCCCGGCATCCACACCTACGCCGGCAGCCGCCACCGGCTGCCCTACCGCAACCCGATCGTCACCGCCGCCGACGTCGTGACCCGCCTCGAGCGGTGGCTCGCCGACTACCCCGCGCGCCACCGCACGGCGACCGCCGCCCCGCAAGGGGTCATCGGCTCGATCGCGGGCGGCTGGGAGCGCATGCTCGCCGTCACCCCGGCGGCCTGCCGGATCCGCCTCGATGTGCGGATCGCCCCGGGCACGACACCGTTGTCCGTCAAGCGGGAGCTGGCCGCGTTCCTGGACCAGTTCGACGTGGAGCTCGAAACGGTCCTGGCCATTCCCGGCACGTCGACCTCCCCCGACTCGCCGATCGTGCGGACCGCGATCGAGGCGTGGGAAGCAGCTTCCGGCCGTCCGCACGAGCCGGTGCCGGACAACAGCGGGGCCACGGACGCGAACATCCTGCGCGCCCGCGGCATCCCGACCGTCCGGACCGGCATGCCGAAGGCGGCCTCCGACGACTTCAGCCGCGGCATGAACACCGTCGACGTCCGCGCGATGCGCCGCCTGTGCGAGGTCCTCGCCCGCACGACCCTCTCCACCACCGGGAAGGAAACAGCATGACCCCACCCCCCGAGAGCCACTACGCCGACGGCGGTGGCGTCACCTACCACTACCACGACCTCGGGTCCGGCCCGGACACCGTGTTCCTGCACGGTGGTGGCCCCGGCTGCACCGCGTGGAGTGATTTCGGGCCGGTGGCGCCCTTGTTCGCCGAGGACCGGCGGTGCCTGCTCGTCGACATCCACCAGTACGGCCGCTCGGCGAAGACGCCGATCACCGGCCCGATGTGGGACCACCACGCAGCCAAGACCGTCGCCCTCCTGGACACATTGGGCGTCGAGCGCGCCGATTTCGTCTGCAACTCCTGGGGCGGCACGATCGCCCTCAACCTGGCGGCGAAGTACCCGGACCGGGTGCGCTCGCAGGTCGTCACCGGCAGCATGCCCGTCTTCTACGGGCCCCTGGCTCCCCTGCCCGAAGGCGGCCGCCGCGGTCGCAACGCCCGCGACGCCTACTACGGCGGCGAAGGGCCGACGCGCGAGAAGATGCGCCGCCTGATCACCAGCCTCGAGTGGTACGACGGCGACCAGCTCCCCGAAGAGACCCTCGACCTGCGGTACGAGCAGAGCCTCGACCCCGGCGAGCGCGAGCTGGCCGCCATGTCGGACTCCCCGCGCGGCGACTGGCAGGACCTCACCGACGAACTCGGCCGGATCCAGGCGCCCACGCTGTTCATCTGGGGCATGCAGGACGCGTTCCTCACGCCCGACTACCCGCTGATGCTGGCGCGCATGGTGCCGAACGGCAACCTGCACGTCATGGACCACGTGTCCCACCACCTGCAGGAAGAACGCCCGCACGCCTACCACGCGGTGGTCGACGGCTTCTTCCGGTCCCTGGTCCCGCAAGGAGTTCCGGCATGAAGGTCCTGCTCGCCCTGACTCTCGCGGCCGCGACGCTGGCCGCCCTGCGCAAGCTCGCCGCCCACAGCAACACCCAAGTCCACCGCATCAACACCAAGGAGCACGCGTGAGCATCTGGACCGAGCTCAGCCCCATCGCGCACCGCGTCGAGTACGTCGACGCCGCCGGCGTCCCCACCAGGACGCTGCGGGCCGGGAACCCGGACGCCGAAGCCGTCGTGTTCCTGCACGGCACCAGCGGGCACCTGGAAGCGTTCGCCCGCAACATCGTGGCGCACAGCGAATTCGACGTCCACGCGATCGACATGCTGGGCCACGGCTACACCGGCAAGCCCGCCCAGCCCTACGAGATCGCCGACTACGTGAAGCACCTCCTGGACTACTTCGACGCCGTCGGCATCCGGGCCGCGCACATCGTCGGCGAGTCCTTGGGTGGCTGGGTCGGGGCACGCGCCGCGGTCGACCACCCGGAGCGGGTGCTGAGCCTGCAGCTGCTGTGCGCCGGCGGGACCGTGGCCAACCCCGAGGTCATGGACCGGATCCGCACCAGCACGAAGAACGCCGTCGCCACCGACGACGTCGAGCTGACGCGCAAACGCTTGCGGCTGCTCATGGCGAGCGAGGAAAACGCCACCGAAGAGCTCGTCGAGGTCCGGCACGCGATCTACCACACCCCGGAGTTCGTGGCCAATGTGGATAATCTGCTGTCATTGCAGAACATGGAACGGCGGCAGCGCAACCTGTTGCGTCCGGAGCAGCTGGTCCGGATCACGCAGCCGACGCTGATCGTGTGGGGCCGTCAGAACCCGTTCGGTGAGGTTCCGGAGGCCGCGAAGATGCACGAGAACATTCCCGGCTCGCAGCTGGAGCTGTTCGAAGAATGCGGTCACTGGCCGCAGCACGAGCAGGCCGCCCGCTACAACCCGCTGAGCCTGGAATTCCTCCGCAAGGTCACCGCCGCATGAGGGCCGCACGGTTCCACACCTGGGGCTCGGCCCCGGTGATCGACGAGGTCGCCGAACCGGCGCGGGCCGAGGGCGAGGTGCTCGTCGACGTCCAGGCGGCGGCGGTGGCCCACCTGGACGTCACGGTTGCGAGCGGCACCTTCGGCCTGAAGCCGGCTCTGCCCTACACCGGCGGCGTGGAGGGCGCGGGAATCGTCGTCGAGTCCGATGTGGACTCCGGCCTCGAGCCAGGGACCCAGGTGATGCTGCGCGGCGGAGGTCTCGGCTTGCTGCGTGACGGGACGTGGACCGAACGGGTGAGTGTGCCGGCCAAGGCCGTGACCCGGCTGAACGCCCCGCTGGCCCCCGAGGTCGCGGCGACGTTCTTCGTGCCGGCGACGACCGCGTTCGTGGTCCTGCACGACGTGGCCCGGCTGAGCGAGGACGAGGAGGTGGTCGTCGTCGGCGCCGCCGGCGCGGTCGGGTCGATGGTGGCCCAGCAGGCCCTGCTCGCCGGCGCGAAGGTCACCGGCATCGTCGGCCGCGAGGACCAGCTCGCCGACGTACCCGAAGGCGTCACCGGGGTCTGCCTCGACGCCACCGGGGACGTCGACCGGCTCGCCACGGACCGCCCGGCGTCCTTGCTGGTGGACACCCTCGGCGGTGACGGCCTCGTGGCCCGCACGCGCTGGGTCCGGCCGGGCGGACGAGCGGCGGTGATCGGCTACGTGACCGGCACCGAAGTCCGCGTCGACCTGCCGTCCTGGCTCCTCGACGACGTCGCGTTGCTGCCGGTCAACATGATCCGGCAGGAGCGCCGGGCCCGCGACGTCGCCGGCGACCTCGTCAAGAAGCTGTCCGCGGGCGAGTTGTCGGTGGCCGTGCAGAAGTACGAGTTCGCCGACGCGGCACTGGCGCTGGAAGACCTGCGGGCCGGCCGGGTCCGCGGCCGCGCGGTCCTCGTCCCCTGATGGTTCGGTGAGCGGACCGGTCCGTTGGCCGGACCGGTTCCGCTGACCGAACCTGAACCCATGGTGGCGAACAGCGTCCTCGGCAAGGTCCAGCTCATCCTGGAGGCGTTCGGCCCCGACGACGAGCACCTGAGCCTCACCGAACTGGCCCGCCGCTCCGGCGTCGCGAAGGCGTCCGTGCACCGGCTGGCTCAGGAGCTGCTCACCTGGGGCGTGCTGGAGCGCCGCGGCAGCGACTACTGGCTCGGGATCCGCCTGTTCGAAATCGGCCAGCGAGTGCCTCGCCAGCGCATCCTCCGCACCGCCGCGAGGCCGTATATGGAGGACCTCTACCAGGCGACGAACGAGACGATCCACCTCGCCGTCCCCGACGGGCGGGAGGTCCTGTACCTGGAGAAGGTGTCCGGCCACGGCGAGGTGACGAAGCCGTCCCGGGTGGCCGGCCGGATGCCGATGCACTGCACCGCCACCGGCAAGGTCCTGCTGGCCTTCGGCCCGCGCGCCCTGGTCGACGAGGTGATGGCGTCGCCCCTCGACCGGCTGACGCCCCACACGGTCAACGCACCCGGCCTCCTGGTGAACGAACTGGCCCGCGCCCGCGCGAACGGCTACGCGGTCGAATACGAGCAGACCCGCGTCGGCTTCGTGAGCGTGGCCATCCCCCTGAACGGCGCGACCGGCCTGACGACCGGAGCGCTGTCGATCACCGCACCGCTGTTCCGCGCCGACGTCACCAAATACGCCGGACTGCTGACCATGGTCGGCCGCCGGATCACCAAGACGGTCAGCGCGCTTCGACACACAACACACACCGCTTGAACCTGTTTCGATGAGCGCTTGGCCCACCGTCGTCCGCTACGAGCCCGACGATCGCTGGGTAGCCGCTGCACGAACTAAGTGGTCGGTTTCGGAAGTTCTTCGGGGGTCGTGTCGACCCCGGATCAGTAGGGGTTGTCCAGGTAGAGGCGGCAGGCGCAGTCGAGGGCTTCTT